>NZ_QSCW01000006.1:67712-117483 GCF_003463445.1 Collinsella sp. OF02-10 | reverse complement strand
TCGCACGGAGAGCATTTCCCAGTTGACAAAACTATAGGAACACCCCCACGCTTACGCCATCTATTTTTTGTGCGATCCAAAGTATCGCTAGCTCACGCTCTTCACTATCATCAAATTTGCAGGTCTCATATTTGATGTTTCATTCAGCTCCTTAGAATCGATAACCAAATCCCATTGTCCATTTTGGCCCGGCAATGATCGGCAAAGTTGTTTGTTAGGTATACGAAACAATCGATTAACTGGAGTCAAACGCTTAACTCCAAAACATTTCAAACTGACAATTTCGATACATAATAAAGCTGCCAGTGAATTCAAACAGTTCTCCAAATTAGCTTTTCTAAAATACGTACCACGATCATGTTTCACAGCGTTATAGCTATCCCACCAAGTTAATTTTGCATACATTCCATTTATCCACGCATTAAAAGGTTTGAGTGAAATACTCTGGTTAATCGCAATGTCAACTACCTCATTTACAAAGGCAATATCATTCAAAGCAGACAGGCACTCGAATGCTTCCTTGATATTAGATGGTCTATTTCCGGATCGAAGTTCGACATAATCTTTAAAAACCGAATCAAATTCAGAACAAATCGATAAAAGCATCTTTGCAAATTCAACTGAATAAGTTGAGAAATTATCGTTGCTCAGCTCAACATAATTAAAGGAATTAACAAGCTCTCTTTCAAGAACCAAGTAGTAATCCCAATTTGATAAAGATAAACTCATAGACAAGCAACTCCCGTTAACGTAAATTACACCAAATTATCTTTCGAAATGCCCCCGTAGATATAGCAATCGCCAGCTCAGAAGTCTACTGACGCCCGATTCAGCTGACAAATAATTGACTATACGGCACTATTAAAGGATAACTAGCACTGTTCATCTACAGGAATATCCAGTTTATTCGCCGCGCAAATGCAAAGCTCTTTATCCTCTTGAGTCATCCTGCTCCCAAGAATAACTCGCAACGGCTTGCATGGGCGTTGTACATAATTCATCTCAAGCTCATCTGGCTCTGGTACAAGACGGGCACGATATTCGTTCTCCCGCTCAAACACACTGCCCTTTCTGTAAATTGCCCGTAGATCACTAAGCATGTCATCACTGCTCACATTAAGACCAAGCATCCTAGCAGCAGTCCAAGCAATTTGAGGGTCGCAATTAAATGGTTCGTCATCATATAAAATTGGTAATAATTCAGTGCGCATTCCGTTAGCTATGTTGCAATTGCGAATAGCTTCTCTGTCGTAAGCAAGAACGAAACCCGCTTGGCTTTCGGAATATACATTCCACATATTCGAATCGCTAGGATTGTCCGTTAGGCACAAAATGCGACAACAATTTCGGCAGCTATTCTGATGAACTGGGGCAACAAATCCTCCAACAAATAAGCGCAAGTTTTTAACAGCCGAGCGAAAAAGACTAACTTTTCCCTCATCGGATAGTATCTCGAACTCATCTATTCTTGCTGGATTAAAAGGAGCCCCCAGAACCCCTAAAACAAACGCAAGTCGTCTAAAATCAATTTGATTTATTATCTTTAACGCTTGTTCATCATCATTGAGATTACTTTCGATTTCATCTATACCATTCCAGTTATAGATCGGTACCGAGTCGCACTGATCGCTGAAAACCTTTGGATGAGAAAATGTAACAGTCGCGTTTTCTAGATCGGCAAAAGCGTATTCACTTGGAGGTCGATAGCGGTAAAGCATTCGCGGGACGAGAGAAGTCGATAGCGCTTCCAGCTCCTTCTTTGCGGAAACAATGGAGGCGCCATCGTTTTGCTTGGCAACGAGATTAGCCAGCGTCTCCCGATATGTTTCTTTCTGTGTCAAGCTTAGCGCCATGCAATATCGCTTCCCGATCTAGCTAAATTAGATGCAGTTGATTTTATCCAGTGCAAAAATACTGAATGCACATACGAAGCAGAAGTCATGTCTATCAACTACCAAAAAATGATTCCGATTGGAACGTACCGGAAATCGTAAAAGCTGCCAACGGATATATTTATAATAGCCTGAGATGGCTAGAGATGAAAACATATAGTCATCAAGCAGTCTTGTCCTCCGATGAAGACGCCAGCTATGACATCGAATTCCACTCTCTGTCAGGTCGCTTTACCAATTACGGAGCGCCGCAGAGGCTGCAGAAGCAGTCGAGTATGCAGAAAAGATTTATATGGGCGCGTCAATTAAAAAAGCTCTGTTAGACCAGGATTGACACACATCTGTCCCCACGGCGCCATATCGTTAGCCTCGTAGACCGCGGGGCAGCATGAACGCCGAGGACCTGGTAATCGCCTTCAAACGGGACATGGCGAAGCTGAGCGGGACCGAGCGCCGCCGCGCGATTGAGTCCGTCAGGGACGTGATCCGCGCGGCGGCGTTCGACGACACGGCCGGCTCCGCCTACGAGGTCGAGCGCAGCCGCGTCTGCCTCAAGACCGCCTACGCCATGCGCCATAGGCTGATCGAGTGCCTCTCGGCCCACTGCCCCCATTCAGGGCCGGGCGGGGCTGCGGCGGCGAGCTCGACGAGATCTACTTCCCTGAGTCGCTCAAGGGCAAGGGCAACCGCGCGAAGGGGTTGTTCGCGATGCCGTATCGGCAGCATAGAGACGGTATGTCCATTTCGTCTCTTTTAGCGCTGAATACCATGTATCGGGTTCATTTTCTCATGCCTTATAAGGAATATATGAGACGGCTGAATTCGTAGATGCCTGTTGTAAATGAATGTATGTGAGAAAGCTAACAACTACATAATAAGAGTTGCGTTTGGCATCAGGCAACGAAAACCGTTGCATTTTGTCTCTTGCAACTAAAAGGGTTGCGTTTGGTATATAGCAACGAAAACAGTTGCATTATGTCTCATGCAACTAAAAGGGTTGCTTTTGGTGTCTAGCAACGAAAACAGTTGTGCACGGGCAAGATAACCCTCACGCTTTGCGAATGATATCTTTGTTCCTGCAAATTAAAACACGCAATGTTATAGATAGACGAAATCTGATTAGCGGGCGACGATGAATGCCACATCTCTATTATCACGGGGACTGCCGCCCCAGAAAAACCCGATATGGCAATCGACGCTGATAGCAGTCTTAAAGAACATGACGTCGCCCTCACTCGACCTAGAAGCGTTCGAGAATCTCCTCGGCATTCTCTCGCAGATAAATATCTAGGTCCGGCACGGCAAACTGCACGTAGCCTCTCTGTGGCGCCTGAATAACCTCTCTTTGTAGCAATTTGGCCCTAATGGAGCTGACCTCATTGGTCTTTTTACCCATGCGCTTAGCAATCTCGGATGATTTGGACTGTTGCTTGTCCTCGCACATCGCCAAAAGGTATTTGATATCGTTAGGCCCCAGTCCAGAAATCGCGGGCTCGTGAACAACATCGTGAAAACGAGCCTCTGCCAGCGCAATGCCTTCGGTGACGTCGCGCTCGCTCACAATGGCACTTTTGGCACGATGCAAGTTGGCGCGCTGCCAAATGGAATAACCGACCAGTTGCACCAGATAGGCATAGCCCTTAGTGGCCTTAGCGGCTCTCGACAGAAGATCGTCCTCTATGGTCAAGCCAGTCGCGATAAAGCTGTCGCCCATAGAGAGCGCTACCTCCACCTGGTTGATAGGCGCCAGATCTTCGGGGAGGGCACGACGCAAGAACGTAAGCGCCTTGCCGTTAATAAGATCCATAACACCGGCGGGTAAACCAGCAAAGGCAAGTGCGATATCTACTTTTTCCCCTATCAAAAGCTGAACCGTAGACGCAATGGCACGCATATCGTCAATCGGGGCGTCCTGAACTTCATCGATGGCAATAAAAAGGCCCTTGGATGACTTCGCTGCCGAACTCAGCAACTTTCTAAGGCTCGACTCTTTGGGCGCAACGTCGACTTTCGCGGAAACAAAGCCGGCGTTTACGCCGACCGAAGCATTAGTCGCAAGGGAAGAATCAGCAACCTGATCCCTCAAGTCCAGCAATAGGTTAGGGCCAGCAGAGACAATAGCGGTCTTCCATCCAAGCTCTCGAGCACGATCCCTAAGATCACAGAGCAAAACAGTTTTTCCGGAGCCCCTCGGTCCAGCAATGCGCATGAGCCTCGCAGGTGCACCAATTCCCGCATTCAAACTCTCGGTAAACTCAAGGGCAATATCATCACGACCAATTATGCGCGGAGGCTCAGCGCCGGCAGTGGGACGAAACGGGTTATGGAATGCTGTAGCGCTCACTTGTTTGCCTCTCAAGACAATCGATTATCGGTCAATCTTAGCTTTATAAGTTTATCGTAGACTATATCGGATTATATCGTGTTGCATAAGTCTGTATAAACGTATCGCGGAAGTATCGAGCTATCGTGAAGTATTGCAGCAAATCGCCTAGACGTTGCTATCTTCTCAGCTCATATCGAAAGTAAGTTGAGGGCTTCCTAATATCCATTATTTAAAGCGAGAAAAACTCGCTCTCAGCGGATAAGTTCGGCCCCAACCACGGATCACCCGTTAAGAAGAACTCCGGCCAGCGCTGCATGAACAATGCCTGCTCGCGCTTCCAACGGCGCAACTTTTCCTCGTTGGCCTCTTCCCTGCCGCGCGAGGTGAACTCATAGTGATACAGCTCGGCATAGGGCGTAAAGATGGTGCGGTAGCCAGCCTCCCACACGCGAAGGCAAAAGTCAGCGTCGTTAAAACCGACGGCGAATTCCTCGTTATAACCGCCGACCTGCTCAAATACGTCGCGTCGCACCATCTGACAGGCGCCCGTCACGGCACTAAAGTTGCCCGGGCGCACAGCGCGGGCAAGATAGCCCTCGCGCTTTGCCGAGAAGTCCTGGTTGGCATGGGCAAGTGCGCCACGCACGCCAACCACAATGCCGGCGTGCTGCACCAGATGATCGGCAAAGTAGAGCTTGGCGCCCACCACGCCCGCATCGGGACGCTGCAGATACCCCATCATTTCTTCGATAAAATCGGGGCTTATGACCTCGGTATCGTTGTTCAGCAGCAGTAGGTAGTCGCCCTTGGCATGCTCCACACCAAAGTTGATGATCTGGGAGTAATTGAACTCACCCGGCCAGTACACAACGCGCGCGATGCCCTTGCCTTCGGATGCAGCAGCCACGCGTTCCGGCAGGGTTTCGTAATATGCAAACGTCTCCGGGGCTTCGCTGTTGTTCTCCACCAAGACGATCTCGTAATTGGCATACGTGGCTTTCTGGGCGATCGACATCACACAGGCGTCGAGCGTCTCAATGTGATCCTTGGTGGGAATCACAATGCTCACCAGCGGCGCAGGCTCTGGCAGCGCATAGCGCATGCGGTAGACAAACGGCGTCTCGGTCTCCTCGACCGTCCCGTGAACGCCCAACGAATCAAAGTGGCGCTGCAGCGCAAGGCGCCCGGCCTCGATGGCATACGGCTTGCTATCGGCAGAACCATCGGCGGTCGATCCCGGATGCACGCGCCAGTGATACAGCACGTGCGCAACATGTTCAAACCGTGCGCCCGCCGCAAGGCAGCGGAGCGTCAGGTCGTAGTCCTGGGCACCCGCAACATCTTCCGGAGACATGCCAATGCGATCGATAAGTGCCTTCTCCACCATCAGAAAATGCGTCACGCAGTTATGGCTATAGAGCAGGTCGACGTTGAGCCGCGTCTTAAAGACCGGCTGGCCCCACTCCCCCGTTTTCTGGAACATATCCTCGTCGCAGAACAGGACCTGGGGACGCTCGCCCTCGGCAACCTTGTTCAGCGCGGCAACATAGTGGAATAACGCGTCCGGTTCCAGGATGTCATCGTGGTCCAAGAACGCGATGTAGTCGCCCGTCGCTTGCTCAATGCCAGCGTTGGTGTTGAGCACAATGCCGCCGTTGCCGGGAAGCTCGATGCGACGAACGCGCTCGTCGTGAGCGCCTGCCGCAAGGGCGGCCACCGCGTCCCATTCGGGCGAGGCGTCCATAAGCAGCAATTCCCAGTTGTCATAGCTCTGGGCTAGCACCGAGTCCAGCAGCTCGCGCAGGTAGACCCGATCAGTCTTGTAGCACGGCACCACAATGCTCACAAGCGGCCTATAGGCAAAGGCCGCCGAAGCGACACGCTGGCACACCAAATCGGCCGGCTTTGCGCGATGTTGCTCAAACCAACGCCGATAAGCTGCGTCGTCTGCACGCGCGTCCTTCATGCGGTTCCAGCTATCGTCGACCATGCCGTTGTACAGGCGACCATCCATAGCGCAAAACCCGTTCTGGATCCGCTCTGTGGGATCGCTCACAATCGCGACAAAATCTCGTATATCCTGAGGCATCTCTACGCTCAGATACGTTTTATTGACACGGCATCCGTCCTGCTGCGGCACATTGACCTGCGATTCGAACACATGCACGGTGACATCGATGGCATTCATATGCGTATCGAAGATCTGGAACTCAGGTGCGCACTGGGGGTCTCCCGCCCAGGCGACCTCATAGCGCCACACCGCGCCGGCGTCTGCCGGTAAATAGCGAATGGCATCGATCTCGTAGCGGCCGCAGTGTTCGCCACGCTGCGCATCGCGGATAAGCGCACACAGCGCAGGCTTTGCTTTGTAGTTAATCTTGGATTCCAGCTTGGCCACGCGGCTATCGAGGCGAATGGAGCCCAACCTTTGGCAACCGGATGCAAAAACGACATCCATCGACGAGCCATCCAAAAACGGAAGCACCAAGACGGCGAGCTCGCGCTCGTAATCGGAAACGGAAGGGCAAAGCGCCAGCACACGGCCATGATCGACCGGGAGCACCAGCGACGGCACACAAGAACCACTCGTCGTCGCATGGGCAAACGATTGAGAACCCTCCCGCTCAATAAGCGCGGCGACATCCTGACCGGCAAAACGAAGCAGCACAAACAGACGGCCCTGGCTGCGGCAAAGCGCCAAACGCTTGATACTCATTTACACTTCTCGCTTTCCCAGGGCGTTCGCTGCCATGCGTTTGCAGGCACCCAGGCGCCCAAACCTCAAGACGTCGTAAGCGAACATGAGCTTTTTGCACAAACGAGCAGCAGGGGCCTTACCGATAAGTGCCGCGCGCACCATGGCGGCAACCGAAGGAGCACATTGTGCGAGCGCAGCATCGTTGTCCACGGCAGAACCGTTAAGCGCCGCGGCAACGGCAGCAAACACTTTGCCGCAGTCCGAACCCAGCAACCTCAGCGCATCGTACAGCACCAGATCACACAGGAAGTACGCCAGGTCATCAGCATGCTGTGCGTCGAGACCGTCGCGCTGCCAGTCAGCCAGCATAGCGGAGTAAATCTTCACGTGCTCCAGCAGACGTGTCTCGTCGTCGTAGCGCATGGTGTCCATGAGCGAACCCTTGCGAGCCACGCGATAGTCGTACAACTTGTTCGAGATAAGCGCGGTCTTGTGCGAACGACCGTACACGGCAAAGTCGAAGACCTGGTCCTCGCCATACTTAACGGTTTCGTCGAACACGATCCCGTTGCCCAGCAAGAAGTCGCGCTTGCAGGCGGTGCGCCATGCAAAGGGACGAGACGCTTCCTTAAACAGCAGGTCGGAGCTATAGCCCTCAAACGACACATCGCGCGGGCTAAGCACATAGTTAAGCCACGGATACCCCGCCTCCAGCGGATACGGGTTCGCGCCAAAGGTCAACACGTCGCAGTCCTCGCGCTCAAAGGCATCGACGATCACGCGGCATGCATCGGGCGTAAAGCGGTCGTCGGAATCCAAGAACGCGACAATAGGCGCCGTGGACGCGGCGATGCCTGCATTGCGCGCGCTCGACAGGCCCCCGTTCTCTTTATCGACCAACGTAAAGCGCGCGTCCTTTTCGCAATAGGTAGCCGCAATATCGCGCGAGCCGTCCGGCGAGCCGTCGTTGACCAGCACGCCTTCCCAATCGGGCATGTCCTGCGCAAGCAGGGAGTCCAGGCACCAGGCCAGGCACTCCTCCACGTTATAGATGGGAACGACAACGGAAATCTTGGGGGTAGCCATAGTCAAGTGCTCCTACTGTGCGACCGGAACGTCATCGGGGTGCGGATTATCACCGTAGGTGCGCTGATACGTCAGCACGCGCCAGACCAACGGCAGCCCGCCAATCTTAAAGTAGTGCTTAAACGTATTGAGCTTGCCCGGCTTCTTAAAGTCAAAGCGCGAATCGATATAGGCGCGGGGCGATTTGACCATCAGGCGCAAGTCGGTCTCGCCACGCGGATCGAACAGCGACAGATCAAAGCGACCGGCATCCCAATCGGACTTGAGCTCGGGAGAGGCCTTCTCCCAAAACTGCTCGCGTAACTCATCGACCAGGCGCTCATCATTCCAACGGTACGTATCGACCTTCATGCGCATTAAAATGCCCTGGAGCTGAGCCTTGAGCTCGGGACGTTCATCCAAAAAACGTTGCATCTCGGCATATTCGTCGCACACACAAAACACCTTGTTGGGCGAATTAACGGAGCTCTTCTCGTTATCCTGGCGATAGCACAAAATGGGGTCCGCGATAAACGCAGCACGCTCGGCGCATGCCCAGACCTTAAAGTTAAAACCCGCATCCTGATACGAAGCGCCCGGCGTGGGAAGGAAGCGAACCTGATTGTCGTTGAGGAACTCGCGCCGATAGATAGCCGACCAAATGGAAGGTTTGCGGTAGAAGATGCCCGGGCGATCGACGGGGCGATACGCGGCGCCCGTCATATGCTCGTCGATGATCCCAAACAGCTCGCGGCGCTCGCTGGGCGTGGACCAATACAGGTAAAAGTCGCCCTTTACCACATCGGCATGCTCAGCATCGGCCTTGGCGACCAGCTTTTGGAGCGAATCCTCAAACATAAAGTCATCGGACTCAAGGATGCCCACGTACTCGCCGCGCGCCATCTCCAGGCCGCGGTTCATCGAGTCGCCGTAGCCGCTGTTGGCTTTGTCAATCATCTTTACACGGGGGTCGCGCTCCATGTACTCGCGGATGATATCTGGCGAGCTATCGGTGGAGCCGTCGTTGATGCAGATGATCTCGATGTCCTTGAGCGTCTGCGCCACGGCGGAATCGAGGCACTCGCGCAGGTAGCGCTCAACATTGCAGATGGGAACAAGCAGCGAAACTTTAGGGGTATCAGAGTTCTGCAAGAGAACCTCCTGTTGGATAGCGTGTAACAGGGTTATTTTAGCAGCCGAGTTGCGGCGGGCGGCAGCGCCTGGAATTAGATAAAGCGCTCCAGGCAGGCTTTGAGACCGCGAGTCGAAAGATAGAACTGCGTGGCGTCTGCCATCGAAACGCCCGAGGTCGCCGCAACGAGCTTGTGGGCAACACGACGAACGGCACCCTTAGCAGGCATATCCGCCCACTCCGTTCCCAAAAACGTCGTGAGGTCCATGTTGACGCGAGCCGCCACGCGATGGAAGCCATCAGCATCCAAGCGCGCCAAATCAAACACGATAAGGTCCAAGAACCAGGTGATCAGCTCGCCGGGACACAGGTCCAAAAGACCGTAGGCCGCCCAGTCCTCCAAGACCTCCTCGAGCATCCTCATGTGGGAGTCAAGCTTTTTGGCGCGAGCCTCGGCACTGTTGAACTCGTGCGTCGCCGATTCGCTCTCCATCACGTAGTGGTAGAACTTGTCCGGCATGACGACGGTCCTGCGGGCAAGCGCATAAGCCGCAAATTGGAAGACGACGTCCTCGCCCAAAGCCAAACCGGGGGCGAAGCGAATGCCTTCGCGATTGAGCAGCTCGCGCGAAAAAGCCGCACGACAGGCATAGGGCTGCGCATTCGAATGGAACAGCAGTTGGGGATCACGAGCGCCGAAGGTACCGGCTTTGGGGCTCATGAGTTGCTGGACGCGTTTGGGGGCAGCATCGGCAGGTTCACAGACGCCGCCAAAAACGGCGGCCTCGGCATCTGCAGACTCCATGGCATGCAGCACGCGCTCGACCGTCTGGGCATCGATGTAATCGTCGGCATCCACAAAAAAGACGGTCTCGCCCTCGGCGGCATCGATACCGGCATTTCGAGCACACGAGACGCCCGCATTTTCCTGGTCAATCACCAGTACGCGATCGTCGGCCTGCGCGATCTGACGCAACACGTTCAACGAATCATCAGTCGAACCGTCGTTGACACACACAACCTGAATCGAGCGCTCGGACTGGGCCAGCAGCGAATCGAGGCATCGCTGAATGGAGCGCGCAGAGTTGTAAACGGGGACGACAATGGTAGCTTTAGGACGCGAGGCCTCTCCCATGCCGACCTACCCCCTTAGCGATTCGATGAGGAAGGCGGCGATCACGCCTGGGCCTCCAACCGAGGCGTAATACTTAGCACGCCCCAAGGCACCATCCGTCGCAAAACTCGGATGCTCGTCAACCCAGCCCTGAGGATCTTTGAGGATGGCAGCGAGATTCGCGCGCTTCCACGGCTTGAGGTCGTCAAGCGAAAACTCCCCCGCGTCCAAGGTCGCCTGAAATTCCTTAGCCATCTGCACCAGGAACTCCTTATAGAACTTAGGCGCCAGGCGCACATAGTTCCACATGTACGAATCGTACTTAATGAGTTGATTGAACTTGAGCATGCGCGCGACGTCATCACTTGCGTGGTCGCGGGCATAATCCTCTCGAATCCAACGCTCAATCTCGGCATACTCGGTATTGACGCAAAAGACCTTAGCCGAAGAATTGACCGAGGAATTCTCGTTGTCCTGGCGATACGACAACACGGCATCATGCAGGTAAACAGCCTTATCGGCGCACGCGATCACCTTAAAGGCGAATGACGTGTCCTGAAAGGATGCCCCCGGAGTCGGCAGGAACTTAATGCCGTTGCGCTCAAGAAAATCGCGACGGTACACGGCCGACCAAATCGATGGCTTTTGCTTAAAGAACTGCGTCGTATTGCTGGGATGCACCGGTTTGCCACAATCCCTTGCCTTAAACATCTCGTGCAGCGAACGGCGCTCCTCGGGCTTAGACCAGTAGAAATCAAAGTTCGCCTTCGCGAAGTCGGCATTATTGCTATCGGCGGCCGAGACAAGCTTTTCGAGTGCGTCGGACGCCATAAAGTCATCGGACTCCAAGATGCCCACGTACTTGCCGCGCGCCATCTCCAGACCGCGGTTCATCGAGTCGCCGTAGCCGCTGTTGGCCTTGTCGATCATCTTGACGCGCCTATCGCGCTCCATATACTCGCGAATAATCGCCGGCGAGTTGTCGGTCGACCCGTCGTTAATGCAGATGATCTCAATATCCTTGAGCGTCTGCGCCAGGGCGGAATCGAGGCACTCGCGCAGGTAGCGCTGAACATTGTAAATGGGAATAAGCAGCGACAGAACAGGGCTGCCAGAGGAATTAGTAGACAAATGTGCTCCTTAGGAAATACCTGTCGTTTCATGGTATCAAAGGGTTAGCGCGCCAGCGTGCGTTTATATAATCTATGGAGCCTCTTGCGGGCAAAGTAGCCGCACGTCATGCGGCGGGCCCGTGGCAGGTTCCTGCGTTTTATTCAAAGCTTGCCGACAAGGTGCGGTGAGCCTTTACAATAGAACAGTCCCAAGGACGTATTCGATAGCTTCCGCGCAGCGCTCGCCCGCCGCGCGTGAAAGGATATATTGCCCCATGCCTTCAACCCTTCCCGCTCCCATCGATAAGCTCGCCATCGTTGTCGTTACGTACAAGCGCCAGGAACTCCTGGCCAACCTGTTCGACTCCATGACCGAGCTCACGGCAACGCCCTGGCGCATCGTGATTGTCGATAACGAGAATTCGCGCGAGACCGAGGCCATGTGCACCGCATTCAACGAGCGCCTGGCCAGCCTGTGGGGCATCGACACCGAGCAGCCCGACGCGCAGGGCGGCACCGACCGTGTCATCTACGCCCCGCAGCTCGAAAACGGCGGCGGTGCGGGCGGCTTCTCCGCTGGCACTAAATGCGCCTACGATCTGGGGGGCCAGTGGTTCTGGGTGATGGACGACGACGTGCTCGTCATCCCCGAAGGCATCGAGCGTCTTGCCAAGTGGACCGACCGCTACGATGTCATCCAGGGTTCGCGCCTGGACTTTGACGGCGGCGCTTTCTTTTGGCAGTACCAGCTCATCCTTTCGCTCGGCATCCCTAACCCCATCGCCAAGTGGGACTTGGGGCCCGAGGGCTACCGCACCATGAACCAACTGTGCTTTGAGGGCGGCATGTTCTCGCGCCGCGTGGTCGACAAGATTGGCCTGCCCGACGCGCGCTTCTTTATCTACGGCGACGATGCCTGCTACGGCTACGTGGCCAGCCAGCACTTCCCCGCCGCCGTGGTTGCCGACGTGGTGCTCAAGCGCGCCCGCGCCGTCTCCAACTGGGATATCGCCGGCAAACGACAGCTCAACTCCACGAGCGACACCAACCGCTACTACATCATGCGCAACCGAGGCTTCCTCGCTCGCTATATGCAGATCTACGGTGACTACCACCCCATGCTGTTCCGTCTGGGCAATGCCGCGACCTTCTGCAAGGAGTTCATTCGTCTGGCAGCAGTCGACAAATGCTTTAAGACCGGCATTCCGGCGCTGCGCCGCGGCATGAAGGACGCCCGCAAGATCGTTAAGGATCCCAACTGGAAGCCCATGCCGCCCCTGAAGGACGCCGAGTAGTAAAGGGCTTTCGCCCGCCGCTACAGTCGTTGGCACACCACGGACACACGCTGACCGTCAAAGCCAAAACCCCAACGCATGCGCCCGACGGCGGGGCGCGGCACGCGGATATCATCGATGCCGTCGCGCTCTATGTCGAGCAGCGCCTGAACCGCCAACAGTTCCAGGCCCAGGGCATCGACGCCAGGGTCGTACAACATGTTGACCGTAATGAGCGGTCGCTCATCGAGCATGCCGAGCGTGTCGGCCACGTCAAACACCCGACCGGTGGGAATCACCTGGATATCCCAGCGATCCGAGACGCCACTTCGCTTGGAGCTGGGATTGCAATAGCCGGGCAGTCCAAAGCAGAGCCCCTGAAGCGCCAGATGATAGGCTGTCGGCATATCTGATTGGCCCACATCGATGCCCAGATCGCCGATAGCACAGCTCAAAGCTTGCTTTACAGTGTCCTCGTCTCCTCGACACAGCCCGTCATGGAACGAGTCGATAACTCCAACGTCCTCAACGGCGCACTCAAACCATTCCAGAATTACAAGACGGAGCGCCTGACGCACTTCGTTATTAGGCAGACGCAGGGAACGAAGGCACGCGCCGTCCTCCGAATGCCCCGTCATATCCGTCGTAAGGAATCCAGACAGATACAGCGCAGTCCAGATATCTTCGGGCTTGGCGGCATCGACCTCCTCGGCATGCATATGCACTGGCGCCTCAATAAACCCATGCGGCTCAACCAAATCGAACAATGTGGACAGGCGAATGAGATTCCAGTCGCCGACGCATGCGCCCAGACGGTCGGCGTAACAATACAGATCCGCCCGAACGGGCGCGACGCAATCGCGATGTGCGTAGTCCACCACGCGCTCCGGGCTCGAGCAATAAAAACCACCAAACAGATAGCCCTCGAGCCACTCACGCGCGTCATCCAGACAGCCGTTGCGACCGATGCAATCCAACAGCACTTGGACTTCGTCGTCCGAAAAACCGAACCATCGATCACACCAACTCGACAACGCTGTCGCCGACCGATAGGAAACCCCACGTTGGGACAACGCAAGCTCGGCAGGACCGGGGCGCTCGCCCATAAGACACGTCAATCGCAACGAGTCGCCGGCGTCGGCAATGGTGTCGAACTGCATTCGGCTGAGCGACTCTAGGGAATCCACGCTACCGTCGTCCTTAGCGTCCAAACGCTTTGGACATACCGCGTCGTAGTCGTCTATCAGAAGAACAACCTGCTCATCGAAAGCTGCCTGGAGCAGCTTGATAAGCACGCCAAGCGCCGCATCGATCTCCTTATCGCTGGCCACCCCACGCGCCGCCCTCTCGATAAGACGAACCTCACGTCTTGACAGATCAGGCGCGGCAAGCAGCGGCAGTAATCGGGCGCACTCGCGCACGACAGCCCCGCGAATTGCTGCCGCAGCACCAGCACCATGCCTCGAAGCGGCAGCTGTAAAGTCGAGCATGATGACCGGATAACTCGCGTACTCATCACGATAGCGACCGCCGCCCGCCTGCCAAATCTGGGTACCAGCGAACAGGCTTCGATCCGGCAGCCGGCGATCAGGTCGTTCCAAATAGCACTTGAGCATCGATAAATTCATGCTCTTGCCAAAACCCTTGGGCCGACAGCAAAGCGCAACAGGTGCTTCACTGTCCAATATATCGGCAATAAACATAGTCTTATCGACGAGTAAACACCGATTGATTGCATCGGAAAAGTCGTGTGCATCAACCGGTAGAGCTGCGCTATCCGCATGATTGAGCAACCGTGCACCAAACGCATGAGTAAAACCACAATTCACCTGTTCAGACACCGTAAACTCTCCTTCTAACGCAGCACGATGCCCATTGTAGCGAGCGGGTAGAGCGCAACAATATCGACATGCAAACGTTTCGGGCAGCGGTAGCAACAGACCCCCGAGGGGGCATAACAAATCGTTGCACAACAAAAAAAGGGGGGCCGATGCCGCCGCACCGGACCCCGTCCCAAACTCTTATAGAAAACGATCTGGAAGATTACTCCTCCAAGCCGTCCTCCCCAGAAGCCTTCTTCTGCTGATCGAGCTTATGCTTACCACTTACGATAGACGTAGCGCCCAGTGTGGCCAAGCTTGCACTGGCAAGGCTCGCCATCACAATCAGATCGCCCGTCTTGGGCATGTTGCCGCCCGAGGACTTGGTAGTTGTAGTCGTCGTGGTCGTGGTGGTCACCGTTTTGGAGTCATTTTGCTCTTGGACCTGGTCATCGGTGTTGCCCTTACCGCTGTCCTCGCTCTGCTGCTTTCCGTCCTCAGTCTTGCCTTTGCTCTTGTCTTTCTCCTCAGATTCAGACTTCTTATCCTCGTCCTTCTTCTGTTCGGACTTGTCGCTCTTCTCCTCAGAGCTAGAACCCTTATCGGATTCGGTCTTCTCGGAAGCCTTGTCCTTGGAGTCGCCCTTTGCGGCTTCGATCTTTTCCGTGGAAACCTGATCAGAGTTGCCCTTGTTCTGGGTCGAGCCGTTATTGACGCCAGCCATCAGCGAAGAGCCCAGCGTAGAACCAAGCTGCTCGGAGAAAGAAGGCTTCTTGTCCGGCGAAGCAACGGGAACGTCCGGCGCCTTATTCGAGTCATCCTTGGAAGCATCGGAACCAGGGGTTGCGTCAGAGCCGGAGCCGTTGTTAGAGCCGGTGCCAACGGACGAATCACTCGAGCCGGTGGATGAGCTAGAGGTGCCAGCGCCGGTCGAACCAGAAGCGTCGCTGTCCGTATTGCCGGCAGAGCTTGAAGACGAATCGCCCGCAGCAGAGCCGTTTGAATCGGAGCCGTTCGAGGTAGAGCCGTTTTTGGTAGTGCCACCAGCAGAGCCATCACCGTCAGCACCGGTCGAGGGCGCATCCATCCTGTCATCGTTGGCATCGTCGCTCGAGTCGTCATTCGAATCAGGCGTCGGCGAGGGCGCCGGCGTGGGCTCGGGCTGCACGGGCGTCGCAGCGGCAGCGGCCTCGTCCTCGGCGATATAAACCAAGCAGTCCTTCAGCTCGTTGCGGTAGCGGTTCTTCCAGCCCTCATGATACTGGGGCTGGCTCGAATACTTGGTCGCCACGTTATTGACCACACTGTTGGAAAGCGCCGTCACAAACTCGCGATCAGTCATACTGTTAGAAAGGTTTGCCCAACGGAAGAAGTCCCTGCAACCACCGGTGCCGCACATGTTGGTGATGCTCCACACCATGCCCTTAACGCAATCGGCACGGCCCGAAATATCAATGCCCAGGCCGCTCTTGAGCCACGCCTCGGTCACCGCATAGTACGAGTTGTACGCATACGCATCCTGCAGAGCCGAGAACTCAACAGGGTCGGTGTTATAAGCACCTTGGAAAGCCTCCTGCGCAATACGGCCCAACTCGGTGAGCTGGCCGTTCTCGTACATGGCATTGCTCGTGTTGGAAATCTCGCTGCCGCGATCAATCGCATCCTTGAGCATGCTGTATTTTTCGGGGTTGTAGTTGTAGGCCTGCTTCATAAACGGGATGAGCGACCAACGACGGTCGAACTGGTAATAACCCAGCGCGTTATAGCCGTCGCCATACGAAAAGCCCTGGTTATAGTTGCCATGGCTCTCGTACTTGGTAAAGTACTTCATCTCGGGGGTCACGTTAACAAACGAAACGCCCTGGACCGACCTCAGCACGCCCGAGAAGGACTGCTGGGTATAGAGACCCTTATCGATATCGGTGGCACCCGAGGCAACGCCCGGCGTGGGCTCCTCGGCAGCGGCGGGTGCCGGCACGGAAACGGCGCCAAACGAAAGCGCCAGCGTCAGGCCCGCGACAATCGCAGAATGCTTGGGCTGCATAAGATCCTCCCTGCATTGGTGTAGTTAAAGTGCAGTTTGCAAAGATAAAAATAAGTATTGCAGCTCGCCCGTTGTTGCACAACAACCCCTCGGTAAACGGCAACAACCCTCCGCGAAATCTTAAGGAATTGCGCTCAACCTACAGCTTAATGTCGAAGTTGATCTCGGGGACGGCAGCAAGGTCGGCCAACGTCACGCCGTCGACGTAGTTTTCGATCACGTCGTCCAGGCCGCGCCAGAACTTGACGGTTGAGCACAAATCGCTGCGGGTGCAGCTGTTGTCGATGCCGTCGCACGCCACGGGCGCCGTGCTGCCCTCGACAGCGCGCAGGATGTCGCCAGCACGCACCTCGGCGGGGTCCTTGGCCATCATGTAGCCACCGCCTTTGCCGCGCACGCTCTTAAGCAGGCCCGCCTTCATAAGCGGACGAACCAGCTGCTCCAAATACTTTTGCGAGATATGTTCACGGTCGGCAACCTCGCGCAAAGCAATCTTGCCCTCGGCGTCACCCAGCGCCGCGATATAGATCATTAACCGGAGGGCATAGCGGCCCTTAGAAGAAATGAGCATACCTACCCTCCCGTTGATCCTGGGACAAAATCAGGCTTGTTTGTCCCAAATCCCATGCACGCGGGGCAAACAAACCTGATTATTATGTCCCACATCTAAAAAGTCGAGTGGATTAGTCGGGTTTTCCCTTGACTAACGCAGAACCCATAGTAACTTTATTCCGAGAAGATTCCTAGGGTTTAGTACACCTATGAGTACACCATATACAGAGAGGGACAGCATGAGCGCAAATCCGCTGCTTTCCATCGAAGGTCTGACCGCCTCCGTGGACGAGAAGACCATCCTCCACAACGTCAACCTTAACGTCGCCGCCGGCGAGACCCACGTGCTGATGGGGCCCAACGGCGCCGGCAAGTCCACCCTCGGCCACCTGGTCATGGGCGACCCCGTCTATACCGTCAATGACGGCCGCATCGTCTTTGACGGCCAGGACATCACCGAGCTCACCACCGACAAGCGCTCCCGCGCAGGCCTGTTCTTGAGCTTCCAGGCTCCGGTCGAAATCCCCGGCGTGCCGCTGTCGAGCTTCCTGCGCGCCAGCATTGCCGGCCGCCCCGGCCTGGAGATGAAAGGCAAGGAGTTCCGCCGTCGCGTCAAGGAGCTCGCGGCCGAGCTCAACATGGATACCGCCTACCTCAACCGCGAGCTGGGCGTAGGCTTCTCGGGCGGCGAGAAGAAGAAGGTCGAGATGCTCCAGCTTCTGCTGCTGCAGCCCAAGCTCGCCATCCTGGACGAAACCGACTCCGGCCTGGACGTCGACGCTCTGTCCACCGTCAGCCACGGCATGGACGCCTACCGCAAGAGCTGCGACGGCTCCATGCTCATCATCACGCACAACACGCGCATCTTGGAGCACCTGGATGTCGACCGCGTCCACGTTATGGTCAAGGGCCACATCGTGCGCGAGGACGACGCCTCGCTCATCCCCTGGATCGACAAGAACGGCTTTGAGACCTTCGAGCTCGAGGCCGCCGAGCAGCGCGCCCAGGCCGAGGCCGCCGCTGCCGAGCAGCAGGCGTAAAGGGGCGACGTAATGACCAAGAACCGCACCGAGGTCGCGGACATCGACCGCAGCCTCTACGACTTCACCTATGGCGAGGAGGGATTCGAGCGCGTCGACGCCGGCATCACGCCCGACATCGTGCGCGAGATCAGCGCCAAGAAGGACGAGCCGCAGTGGATGCTCGACCTGCGCTTAAAGTCCCTCGAGATCTTCAACCGTTTTCCCGACCCGACGTGGGGCCCCTCCATCGAGGGCCTGGACATGGACAACATCGTCACATACGTCAAGCCCAACACCGACCAACAGCACGACTGGGAGTCGGTGCCCGACGACATCAAGAACACCTTTGAGCGCTTGGGCATCCCCGAGGCCGAGCGCAGCTATCTGGCGGGCGTCGGCGCACAGTACGACTCCGAGCTGGTCTACCACAACATGCAGGACACGGCGTCCAAGATGGGTATCGTCTACTCCGGCATCGAGGAGGCCCTGCACGATCCGCAGTGGGAGCCGCTCGTCCACGAGAAGTTCATGACGCTCATCCCGCCCACCGACCACAAGTTTGCGGCCCTGCACGGCGCCGTATGGTCGGGCGGCTCGTTTGTCTACGTGCCCAAGGGCACCAAGCTCGACTTCCCGCTGCAGAGCTACTTCCGCCTCAACGCCAAGGGTGCCGGCCAGTTTGAGCACACGCTCATCATCGTCGAGGACGATGCCGACCTGCACTTCATTGAGGGTTGCTCCGCTCCCAAGTACAACGTGGCCAACCTCCACGCTGGCGCCGTGGAGCTCTTTGTGGGCAAGCGTGCGCACCTGCGCTACTCGACCATCGAGAACTGGTCCAAGAATATGTACAACCTCAACACCAAGCGTGCGCGCGTGGACGAGGACGGCGACATCGAATGGATCAGCGGCTCCTTCGGCAGCCACGTAGGTTACCTCTATCCCATGAGCGTGCTCAACGGCCGCCGCGCCCGCTCGAGCTTTACCGGCATCACCTTCGCCGGCGCCGGGCAGAACCTCGACACCGGCTGCAAGGTCGTGCTCAACGCGCCCGAGACCTCGGCGACCGTCGAGACCAAGGGCATCTCCAAGAGCGGCGGCATCCAGACCTTCCGCAGCTCCATCGTGGCGACACCCAAGGCCGAGGGCTCCAAGGCAACCGTGAGCTGTCAGTCGCTCATGCTCGATGACCAGAGCCGCTCCGACACCATCCCCGCTATGGACATCCGCGCCAAGAACGTCGACATCGGCCACGAGGCCACCATCGGCCGCATCGGCGACGACAAGGTGTTCTACCTGATGAGCCGCGGCATCTCGGAGGAAGAGGCCCGCACCATGATCGTCAACGGCTTTGCTAACCCGGTCTCCAAGGAGCTGCCGCTGGAGTACGCCGTCGAGATGAACAACCTGATCAAGCTCGAGATGGAAGGAGCGATCGGATAATGAAACAGGAAACCAACGCCGCTGCTACCACGCTCGAGCAGGTCAACGCGATGCCCGCAGCAACCTGGGGCTGGTTGAAAATGAATCAGACCAAGCTCGAGCTCTCTGACGAGCTTGCCGCCGCTCCCGCGGAGGCCGTTGAGGTCGAAGGCTTGGGCGAGCAGTTTTCCGGCGCTGCCGACGCGTTTGGCACCGCCATGAACGCCATGGCCGAGCGCTTCCCCGAGCGCCGCGCCTCCGCCCCCGGTGATGCCGCCGACCGCGCCCGCATCACGCCCGAGACCGAGCTCGACGTGCCCGCCACATCCGTCTATCAGGCTGGCGCCATCAAGCTCGAGGAGGAGCTCTCCCCTGCTGAAGCCTTCGAAACCGGCATGGGCGAGGCTGCCTACGCCTACTTGGCCGAGCACGCTACCAAGCGCATCGTCATCGATGCGCCCGCATACCAGCACGCCACGGTTACCGTGCGTGTGAGCGGTGTCGATGCCGCCGCGGCCATCGCCGCCATCGACATCGTCGCTCGCCCGCACGCAACGCTCGACCTGCATATTGCCCTAGACTCTCCTGTTACCGGCGAGGGTGTCGTGGGCTCCGTGCTACGCGTGTGCGCCCACGAGTACGCCACCGTCAACGTGACCTGCACGCAGACGCTCGACGATAGCTGGATCGCGCTCGACGACACCGGCCTGTTCCTGGACGAGGGCGCGCGCGTCAACGTGCAACACACCGTCCTGGGTGCCGGCGCCAGCGCCACCGGCCTTGCCGGCGACCTGCTGGGCGATACCGCCAAGATCACCATCGATACCGATTACCTGGGCGCCCGCGAGCAGGTGCGCGACTTTAACTATGAGCTGCGCCACCGCGGTCGCAAGACCGAGTGCGAGATCGACGCCAACGGCGTGCTGACCGGCACGTCCAAGAAGGTCTACCGCGGCACCATCGACCTCGTGCACGGCTGCAAGGGTGCAACCGGTACCGAGCGCGAGACGGTGCTCTTGGCCAACAAGGGCGTCGACAACAAGACCGTTCCCGTCATCCTATGCGATGAGGACGACGTCGCCGGCAACCACGGCGCCACCATCGGTCACGTCCGCGACGAGCAGCTGTTCTATCTCGCCTGCCGCGGCCTTGACCAAAACGCCGCCGAGGACCTGTTCATCCACGCCAAGCTGGAGGACGCCGCGCTTTCCGCCACCGACGAGCGCACCCGCGCCGCCGTCGTCCGCCTGGGAAACAACCTGATCGACAACTTTGAAGAGGAGCTCGCATGATCGACACCGAGCACGTTAAATGCGACACCTGCACTGCCCCCGAGCCCATGGAGCTCGACGCCAGCGACGAGGCTTCGCGCGGCTGGCCCACCGTGGACATCGAGACCAACCCCTACAAGGGCCAGTTCCCGCTGTTCCAGCAGCACCCCGAGATCGCCTTCCTCGATAGCGCCGCCACCGCGCAGCGCCCTGCCTGTGTGCTCGACGCCGAGCGCGACTTCTACCAGCGCATGAACGCCAACCCCCTGCGCGGACTGTACTCGCTGTCCGTCGAGGCCACCGACGCCATCGCGAAGGTCCGCCAGCAGATCGCCGACCTCATCGGCGCCCCACAGGCCAACGAGGTCGTCTTCACCCGCAACACGAGCGAGTCGCTCAACCTGGTCGCCAAAAGCTTTGCGCCCACAGTGCTCGAACCGGGCGACGAGGTCGTCATCACCATCATGGAGCACCACTCGAACCTGATTCCGTGGCAGCAGGTCTGCCGCGAGACCGGCGCCAAGCTCGTCTACCTCTACCCCACCAAGACCGGCCAGCTCACCACCGAGGAGGTTCTTGCAAAGGTGGGTCCCAAGACCAAAATCCTGGCCGTGGGACAGGTCTCCAACGTGCTGGGCGTCGAGAACCCGGTCAAGAACCTCGGCAAGCTCGTGCACAAGTACGGCGGCTACCTGGTCGTCGACGGTGCGCAGTCGCTGCCGCACATGCCGGTCGATGTGGCCGACCTGGGCGCCGACTTCTTTGCCTTTAGCGCGCACAAGGCCATGGGCCCCATGGGCATCGGCGTGCTGTGGGGCAAGATGGACCTGCTCAACGCCATGCCGCCCATGCTCACCGGCGGCGAGATGATCGATTCGGTCACCGAGCAGGACGCCGTCTGGGCTCCTGTCCCCGAGAAGTTCGAGGCGGGTACGCAGGACGCCGCCGGCATCTTCGCCACGGGTGCGGCACTCGACTACCTGGTCAACACGGTGGGTTACGAGAACATCCAGACCCGCGAGCAGGCACTCGTCCACTATCTGATGGGCGAACTCATGCAGCTCGACTTTGTCCAGATCATCGGCTCCATCTATTGGGACAACCACCACGGCGTTGTGAGCTTTAACGTCAAGGGCATCCACCCGCACGACGTCGCGAGCATCATGGACATGGACGGCGTCTGCATCCGCGCCGGCCACCACTGCGCGCAGCCACTGCTCACCTGGCTGGGCGTCGAGAACCTTGCCTGCTGCCGCGCCAGCGTGGCCTTCTACAACGACAAGGCCGACATCGACAAGTTCATCGCCGGTCTGCATCACGTTTGGAGCACGTTCAATGGGTAACCTTTACACCTCCACCACATTTATGGAGCACAACTCGCACCCCGACTATAAGTACGAGATGGATGCTCCCACGCACGAGCACGACGGCATCAACCCCAGCTGCGGAGACGAGCTCACCTTGCAGTTGCGCGTCGAGAACGGCGTGATCGAGGAGGCCTCCTTTACCGGCCACGGCTGCGCCATCAGCCAGGCCAGTGCCGACATCATGGCCGACCTCATCACCGGCGAGACCGTCGAGGAGGCACGTCGCTTGGCGGGACTCTTCCTCGCCATGATCCGCGGCGAGAAGCTCTCCGAGGAGGACTTGGAAGACCTGGACGAAGCCGCCCAGCTTCAGGACATCTCGCACATGCCCGCCCGCGTCAAATGCGCCGAGCTCGCCTGGCGCACCCTCGACGGCATGCTCACGGGACAAAATAATCAGTAGTATTTGTCCCAAATCTTAAGAATTTTGTTGGCCGAATCGCTTGACAAGAGTGGTTCGGCCATTTTCTATTCCGAGCCCTCAGCCTGAGCATTCACCCGCGCATAAGCGCGCACGATACGAGAGACGGTACTCTTGCTGATTCCCGTATACCGTTCGATCTCGCGCACCGTGTAGCCGCCATCGTGCAGGGCGAAAATGATTCCGTCTCGCCGCGAGGGTGCTACGGTCTTGAGTTTGTTGAGCGGCACACCCAGGCGCTTCGCCATCTTGTCGGCAAACGCACGCCGCTCCCACTCTGTCTCATCCATATCATGAATCACCGGATCGGAACCATCGGGCATTGACAGAGAATAATCCAGAAACCCCCTGACAGACTCAAAGAGCTCGAGCACACAAGAAGGGTCCGAAAATCCCCTCGTCATATCGTTGTCATACGCTCGCAGATACTCGGCAAAGCTGCTCCACGGATAGCGCTCGATCAGGGCGATACCCGCCTCCTGCGGATTAGCATGAACATAGCGAATGGCGGCCATTAGATAACAGTCGGTATCGAGCGAGCGCCGGTCAAAACGGTTCTGGAACAGATGGCCCGTGCGCCCCGTGCGTTTATTGAACCGACGAGCGTACGTCAAAAGCAGTCGTTGCATCGCCGCGCTCATCGTGTCCTCATAATCCGAGAGTACCAGATCCACGTGATTGCCCATAAGGCACCAGGCGATAACCGTCACGCCCGCCTCGCGGCAGCACTCGCGCATCAGCTCCAAAAACTCCCACCGGTCTTCATCGCCCTCAAAGATGAGCTGCTTGCCCGTACCGCGGGCACAAACATGGTAAAAGCCGGTAACCGTTCTCCAAACGCGCTGCATGGCGCTCCCTTCGCCGGGATCTGATTGCCATCCAATACAGCACGATTGAAGCGTGCCATCAAAACATTCACGCAAAACAATACACTCGCGCGGCCAAAGGCAGTAAACGGGCGGCGAACGGCACCGTTGCAACAGGTCAGACCCCGCAACGCATACAAGAGCTGACCAAAAGTTTGCCCAAGACGAACCCCCTCTACGGAAGTTCGCGACCACAGAACATATAGTTAAACCGTTTCAATTAAAACTTCCGGACTTCTCGCTACGAAAACTGAGCCGTTCGCCGAATATTCCGTGCATTTCGCGGTATTATAGGGGCTGCATGTCATGTCCCTTTCGAAGGGTCGCCCGGCAATCGCCAGCCACGACCCCCAGACGGGACGCCAACACGATAGAGAGGAGAGGCATGCAGTACTCACAGGAAGTGGAGAACATGTGCCCCGTTGCCAAGGGTGCATACCACGGCCCCGCACCCATCCCCGAGGAGGGCAAGTGGGTCCAGGCTAAGGAGATTTCCGACATCTCCGGTCTTACGCACGGTGTGGGTTGGTGCGCACCTCAGCAGGGCGCCTGCAAGCTCACGCTGAACGTCAAGGACGGCATCATCGAGGAGGCCCTCGTTGAGACCATCGGCTGCTCGGGCATGACCCACTCTGCTGCCATGGCTTCCGAGATCCTTCCCGGTAAGACCATCCTCGAGGCCCTCAACACCGACCTCGTCTGCGACGCCATCAACGTTGCTATGCGCGAGATCTTCCTGCAGATCGTTTACGGCCGCAGCCAGACCGCGTTCTCCGAGGGCGGCCTGCCCGTGGGCGCCTCCCTCGACGACCTCGGCAAGGGCCTTCGCTCTCAGGTCGGCACCATGTTCGGCACCAAGGCCAAGGGCGCTCGTTACCTCGAGCTCGCTCAGGGCTACGTCACCCGCATGGCTCTCAACGACAAGAACGAGATCATCGCATTCGAGTTCCTGAACCTCGGCAAGTTCACCGACGCCGTCAAGGCCGGCAAGACCCCCGGGGAGGCCATCGCTGGCGCTATGGGCCACTATGGTCAGTGGGAGAACGCTGCCAAGTACATCGACCCGCGCACCGACGAGGAGACTCACTCCGTCGCCAGCGTGTTCCCGGTTCACGAGTAGATAGGGAGGGAAATAACTATGACTGTTACGTTCGAAGGTTACGAGCGCCGCGCTGACAAGATCAACAAGTGCCTCGCCGACAACGGCATCGCCTCCCTCGAGGAAGCTCTGCAGATCTGCACCGACAAGGGCTTCAACCCGCGTGAGATCGTCAACAACACCCAGTCCATCGCCTTCCAGAACGCCGAGTGGGCCTACACCCTCGGTTGCGCTCTCGCTGTCAAGCGTGGCGCCAAGACCGCTTCTGAGGCTGCCGCCATCATCGGCGAGGGCATCCAGGCCTTCACCGTTCCCGGCTCCGTCGCCGAGGACCGCAAGGTCGGTCTGGGCCACGGCAACCTGGGCGCTATGCTGCTCTCCGACGACACCGAGTGCTTCGCCTTCCTGGCTGGCCACGAGTCCTTCGCTGCCGCTGAGGGCGCTATCGGCCTGGCTCTGAACGCCAACAAGGCTCGCAAGAAGCCGCTGCGCGTTATCCTCAACGGTCTGGGCAAGGACGCCGCTCAGATCATCGCCCGCATCAACGGCTTCACCTACGTGAAGACCCAGTTCGACTACTACACGGGCGAGCTCAAGGTCGTCGAGACCATCCCCTACTCCGATGGTCCCCGCGCTGCCGTTAACTGCTACGGTTCCGACGACGTCCGCGAGGGCGTTGCCATCATGTGGCACGAGAACGTCGACATCTCGATCACCGGCAACTCCACCAACCCCACGCGCTTCCAGCACCCCGTCGCTGGCACCTACAAGAAGGAGCGCCTCGAGGCTGGCAAGAAGTACTTCTCCGTCGCTTCTGGTGGCGGCACTGGCCGTACCCTGCACCCGGACAACATGGGCGCCGGCCCTGCCTCTTACGGCATGACCGACACCATGGGCCGCATGCACTCCGACGCCCAGTTCGCCGGTTCTTCCTCCGTGCCTGCGCACGTCGACATGATGGGTCTCATCGGCATGGGCAATAACCCCATGGTCGGTGCCACCGTCGCCTGCGCTGTCGCCGTCGAGGAGGCCCTCAAGGCCTAGTCGCGCCCGCGCGATGCTCACATAGTTGAGCTTTGGAGCCGCTACCTTTTAAGGTGGCGGCTCTTTTTTTTACGCTGTCGCAGGGCAGCTAATGCCGATATATCAGTTGGGGCGAAATACGAGATGTGATGAGACGGAGCGTCAGAACGTCCATGACGCCCACCGGCCATATTTGCCCTTTACCGATTTGCCGAGTCTTTGCGGCTCCATTGCCGATCACCCATGCGACAATGCGCCGGACGAGAAAGGAATCCGATGGAATCGACTGATGTACTGGTAATTGGATCTGGCATTGCGGGCCTTTGCGCCGCCATCGAAGCGGCACGCACGGGCGCAACCGTCGCTGTGGCAAGCGCCGGCAAGACTATGAGTGGATCGAGCTTCTTCCCCGGAACCTGGGGCCTGGGGCTTATCGGACCCGTTAACGAAGACGACGAACAAGACCTCATCGATACCATCCAGACCGTTGGTGGCGGCGTTGCCGACCCTGAACTCGTCCAGACGTTCGTCCACGGCATTCCCCAGGCAATTGAATGGCTCGAGCAAGACTTGGGCGTTGAGCTTCAGCGTCCGCAAAGCGTCGAAAGCGCTCAGCAAAAGCAGTTTATCCCCTGCTTTGACCACAAGACGCGCATGTGGCGCGGCCTCACCCGCAAGCCCCTTGAGGACGCTCTGACGACCCGGATCGAGTCGCTCGGCATTCGCCTGCTCCCCCGCCATGAGCTTATCGACCTTGTTGAGGACATGAACGGCAGAATAACCGGAACCGTGCTCTACGACCTCACCGAAAATCGAATCGTGCCCTTTGCTGCCAAGGCCACGATCATCGCTGCGGGCGGCACGGGTGGCCTGTTCGAGCGCAGCCTCACTTCCGCCGATGTGCTCAGCTCTTCGCAGGCCATCGCGCTGGCGCACGGCGCAACACTTACTAATATAGAGTTCATGCAGATGATGCCCGGCTTCATCGAGCCCAAGCGCAACTTGGTCTTCAACGAGAAAACCTGGCGCTACGTACATTTTGACCAGCCGGTAGATATTGCCGACAACAAGCTGGACGACCTGCTTGAGCAACGCTCCGGATACGGTCCCTTCACTTCGCGTCTGGATTCTCGCGCTATCGACCTAGCCATCGACCAAGCGGGAGCCGAAGGCCTGGCGCTCCACTACGATTTCCCCCGCGAGGATGTCCCAGAGTTTGTGCAGACCTTTGCCACCTGGCTGCAAGACGAGCACGGCATCGCGCCGACCGACGAGATGCGCGTGGCGATGTATGCCCACGCCGCCAACGGCGGTATCAAAATCGACAAGACCGCGTACGCAGGCGTTGAGGGCCTCTACGCCTGCGGTGAGGCAACAGGCGGCATGCACGGCGCCGACCGCATCGGCGGCTTGTCGAGTGCCAATGGCATCGTGTTCGGGCGCATTGCGGGCGCATCGGCAGCCCTAGCAGCGCTGGACGCTCCTGAGGCGGCCGCACCGATGGATATCGCCCTCCCCCAGCATGGCATAGCTACAGCAGACGCCGAGCGCCTGACCCGCTGCCTCAAACGCACAATGAGTACCTACTGCATGATCAACAGGACCGAAGCGGGTCTATCCAAGGCCCTGCAACAGCTTGAAAGCCTGCAAGACGACGCAACGGCGCTGAGCAAGCCGCATGCCAACGACAGCGAAGTCGCAGCCCTTGCCCGCCTGCAATCGCAGATTCAACTAGCACGGGAAATGATCAAAGCCATGCGTAAGCGAACCGAAGGCCTCGGATCGCACTATCGAGCGAATTAAACTGGACACCTATCTAAAGCAAAACACAACTAATCGATATCAATGGGCCCCGTGAACTCGAAGTGGCACGGGGCCCATTCGTGTCCGCACGGCAGCGTATCCTAATTCTGAATACAGAGCGGGCAAAGCCCGCATAGACAATAGGCCAGCGAGGAGGAGATATGGACAGTAGAGATATCGAGAAATGGCGTGTCAAACTTGATAGCTACGCCAATGTGGAAGACGGCGTTGAGTATTGGCTCGCACGCGATTTAATGGAACCTATGGGGTACACTCGATGGGAGAACTTTGCCGAAGTTGTTAAGAGGGCAAAAGTCTCGTGCGAAACAAACAAAACTCCAGTTGATTCCCATTTTCGTGACACCACGAAAATGGTAACTGCCGGTGTCGCCGCTCGCGCGGTTAAAGACTACAAACTTACGCGCTATGCATGCTATTTAATCGCCCAGAACGGAGATTCAAACAAGCAAGAAATCGCGCTCGCACAGGCGTACTTCGCCGTGCAGACGCGCCGCCAAGAGCTCATAGAGCAGCGCTTCGCAGAGATTCAGCGCTTGCAGGCGCGCCACTCGCTATCTGATTCAGAGAAACAGCTCTCGGGTATTGCGTTCAAACGCGGCGTGGACTCCAAAGGATTCGCGATCATCAAGTCGAAGGGCGATGAAGCGTTATTCGGCGGCAGAAGCACGGCGGAAATGAAGCAACAGCTCGGCGTATCCAAGAGCTCGGCATTGGCGGACAGGCTAGCCGATGTTCTCATCAAAGCAAAGGACCTTACGAACTCGATGACGGCCTTCAACGCCGAGGAACACGACCTGTACGGTCTGGACCAGATCAAGCAAGAGCACGTCGAGAACAACACAAGCGTGCGTGGCAGCCTCATCGACCGCGGAATTGTACCCGAGAACCTACCGCCTGCCGAAGATACAAAGAAGCTCGAACGTCGCGTGAAAGCAGACGAGAAAAAGCTCAAGGAGGGTACAGACGGATTCACCGACCCCCAGGGCAGGCTCGACTTGTAAAGCGTCTGCGCCCTTACGGGTTCGGCCCCATGCGAGGTTAATAAAAAAGACGGCCAACTTTCGCTGACCGTCTTAACAATCTTTGGTGGGCCGTCAGGGGGTCGAACCCTGGACCTTGGGATTAAGAGTCCCCTGCTCTACCAACTGAGCTAACGACCCAAAGCTAAAGTCCGTTGTGGCGGACTTTAGAGGAGATATCGTGTGGTGGGCCGTCAGGGGGTCGAACCCTGGACCTTGGGATTAAGAGTCCCCTGCTCTACCAACTGAGCTAACGACCCGATATCAACACGAAGCAAGAACTGGGGTGGGTAAAGGGACTCGAACCCTCGACCTACGGGACCACAACCCGTCGCTCTAGCCAACTGAGCTACACCCACCGTGTCCTGTGCGCTTCGCGCTCGACTATTATTGCAAGGAACGCCACGCGATGCAAGCCCCAATTTTCAAGAATTTTGAAAAGAGTTTTTCGAGACCATTTCGAGCAATTCCCACCGGTTTCATAGGAGTAAACTTGCCCCACTGCAAATGCTCGAAAGGACAAGCATGAAAGAACTCTCCAACCGTACGGCAACGTTTACCGATTCGGTCATCCGCCGCATGACGCGCATCTCCAATAAGTATGGCGCCGTCAACCTGTCGCAGGGCTTCCCCGACTTCGATCCCCCGGCGCAGCTGCTCAACAGCCTGAGCGCCATCGCCAGCGACCCCAAGCCGCTCTATCACCAGTACTCCATCACCTGGGGCTCCCAGGCCATGCGTGAGGCGCTTGCCGCCAAGCAAGAGCACTTTATGGGCATGCCGATCAACCCCAACGAGAACATCGTGGTCACCTGCGGCTCCACCGAGGCCATGATGGCCGCCATGATGACGGTCACAAACCCCGGCGACAAGGTCGTCATCTTCTCGCCATTCTACGAGAACTACGGCGCCGACACGATCCTCTCGGGTGCCGAGCCCATCTACGTGCCGCTTAACCCACCTGCGTTCGACTTTGACCGCGAGACACTCGAGGCGGCCTTCCGCGACAACGATCCCAAGGCCATCGTCCTGTGCAACCCGTCCAACCCCTGCGGCAAGGTCTTTACGCGCGAGGAGCTCACCTTAATCGCCGACCTCTGCAAAAAGTACGACGCCTACTGCATTACCGACGAGGTATACGAGCACATCGTCTACGCGCCCCACGAGCACGTCTATATGGCCACGCTGCCCGGCATGTTCGATCGAACCATCAGCTGCAGTTCGCTGTCTAAGACGTACTCCATCACCGGCTGGCGTCTGGGCTACACCATCGCCCCGGCCCAGATCACCGAGCGCATTAAAAAGGTCCACGACTTCCTCACCGTGGGTGCTGCCGCTCCCCTGCAGGAAGCTGTCGTCACCGCCCTCAAATTCGACGACAGCTATTACCAGGAGGTCCTCAACCTCTACACCGCCAAGCGCGACCTATTCTGTCAGGGGCTCGATAGCATCGGTCTTGAGCACAACGTGCCGCAGGGCGCCTACTACGTGATGATGGATATCTCGGAGTTTGGCTATGACAGCGACCTCGACTTCTGTGAGGATTTGGCCTCCAAGGTGGGCGTGGGCGCCGTTCCGGGCTCGAGCTTCTTCCGCGAGCCCGTCAACCATCTGATTCGTTTCCACTTTGCCAAGCGAGACGAGACGCTCAACGCTGCGCTTGAGAACCTCAAGTCGCTACGTGATAAAATCAACCCGCGCGGGTAAGTACGGCCCGGCACTAAATGCATCCCGAGGCCGGTCACATCCTGGTCACGCGCGACCCGCGCGACACCATTGGCGAGCACGGCGGCTGCCCCTTCCACGACAACTGCCTCGAGGGCCTCATCGCCGGTCCCGGCGTCAAAAAGCGCTGGGGTGGCAAGAGCGCCGGAGAGATGGCCGATGACCCGGAGGCCATGGACCTGCTCGCCGGCTATCTGGCGCAGGCGCTCATGACCTACATCCTGTGCTACGCACCGCAGAAGATCGTCATCGGTGGCGGCGTGGCCGACCACACCCCCATCGTGCCGCTCGCGCGCAAGAAGTGCGCCGAGATGCTCAACGGCTACATCGTCACGCCCGAGATGGCCGACATTGATAGCTATATCGTCAACAACAGCCTCGAGGGCAAACAGGGCATTATGGGCTGCTTGGCCCTGGGCGCTCAGGCGCTTCAGTAGCAGACGCACCCACAGGGCGTGGCGCGCCCGGCAAATCCGACCTACGGAACGACGCCACCACGCCTCATATAAGCCCTCAAATAAAAAAGGCCGCCTAGGACCAAACAATACGTCCTAGGCGGCTTTTTTGGCGCGCATCAGCGGCCGTAAGAGATATCGGAGCACAACGCCCGTTGCCGCTCCACAGCAGTCGATCATCACATCGGTGATCATGCCGGCGCGTCCCGGCACAAAGAGCTGAATCGTCTCGTCGATCGAAGGAATCAGCAGCAGGAACACCGCCGTGGGCAGCAGCACGTCAAAGGTGCGCCGCCCCTCATAATCAAAGGCATGCGTTGCCAGGATGCCGAGCACCATATACTCGGTAAAATGCGCGCACTTGCGAACAACAAAGTTGGTCACCCATGCATATGGAAGTCCCACGCCGTGCAGGAAATCGCGGATAGCTTCCATGACCGTTAGGCTCAGCGAGCCCGACCCCGAGCCGGGAACCAGCGAATTGCCCCAGATCAAGAGCGCCATCAGGCAGGTCACGACCGCCCATTTTCGATTGATCTTAACCATGCAGAAGTTATGCCTCCGCGCGGAGTGGCGCGAAGCTGGCGGTACCGCCCTCGATAACGCTCAGATAGGCACGGCCCGTACGCTTGGCGGTAGAGGACTGCAGGCGCTCGATCTCTTCCTCGAGGATCTGATTGACGCGCTCGTGACGACGATTTTCCATAATGCCGGCGGCAATAGCCTCGGCTCGCTCGATGCCCTCGCGCGAGATACGGGCGGTATCCTCGGGGAACACAGCGCTGTGACGGCCGACATAGGCGGGGGCAGCAGGCTGAGGGGCAGTGACGGGAGCGGGGGCTGCAACAGGAGCAGGCTCGTCAATCTCATCCAGAATCGCGGTGGCGGCGGCCCACATGTCCTCGTGGCCTGAGTAATCGGCCATGGGGACATCAACCTCGAGCGAAGCGTCCGGAAGGTCGCCGGTGTCGATGCGATCTTGGGCATCAATCGATGCGGTGATGGCTGCAGGCCCATCGAGGTCATCGAGATCGATGTCCGCGACACCGGAGATGATAGGCATGCTGGCGAGGTTTGCGTTGTACGGCGCAGCCTCAGCCGCCTGCTGCTGGGCAGGAGCGCCCCAAAGCGAGCTTTCGGCGGCGCGGCGGGCGGCAACGGCCTCCTCGTCCGCGGTCATGGCTTCATCAACGTACGAATTATCGGCAGAAGCGTTCGCGTCCGCCGAGGTAGCGCTGTAGGCGTTATTGGCTGCCGCGTTGGCGACGAGTGCCACGAAAGCCGCCGTGCTGCCCGCAGGGGCGGCCTGGGAGCCAGACACGGCGCGTGCCGCGGCGGCGATGTCGTCGCGATTGAAGGAGCCGGACTGCCCGCCGTTGGTGAGCTCGTCGATGGCGACTTGATAGACGTCGCGCGAGTGTGCAGGGTCGCAGCTCACCGGCGAATCGTCGTCGAGCATACTGTCGATCATAGACCAAGCCTCGTCCTCGTCCATAGCATCTGCGGCTCGAGCGATGGTAGGGACACCATCATCGGCATGACGGCGCTGGAACGCACCAGTCAGGCCGGAAAGGAATGCCGAGGTAGACTGCTCCGACTGAGCCTGAGAAGCAGAAGTCGCAGCGTAAGGAGTCGCATCCTGCTGCTGAGCTGGAATCGAGGCGGTCTTGAACTCGCTTTGATGCTGATTGAGATTGGCGGCACCGCCCATGGCATCGGGCTGGAACAGACGCTCTTCACGCTGCGCACGATACTCGGAGATACCCAGCGAGGCGGCATAGATGCCCACGCCCGCCACCGCGCCCACGGCGAAGGGAACCGCACCCGCCACGACCGTCTCGTTCACCGACGAAAACGGCAGCGTCGCGGCATACATAACCACGGGAGCGGCAAGGCCGATCCCGCACGAAAGTCCGGCAAGGACTGCTCGTTGTGTTGCATCAGAAGAAGCCATGAGCTCTCCCCATCTTCCAGCACCCAAATCGCATCATTCAGTTGGCTGCGCGAGAGAAGATGAAGCGGGGCTATGCCCCAAAGCAACGGTATATGGTTCGTTTCATCTGCGTTTTCCGTCGCGAAGCTTAAAAGCTATTATGCGAAACCGCCCTGTCGATTGCAAGCGACGATGTCGGATTGAAACGGGAAACCTGCTGCTCGTCGGTCTTACGGTCAAAAATAAGCGCGGAGCGGCGCTATGGAAAAGGGCCGAGGCTCAAAGCCCCGACCCTTTATCGCATTGATGACTATCGCTGCGCGTGGATGACAACCTAGAACGTCTGCTCGTAGTCGCTGTGTTTTTTGGCCGAACGCACCAGGAACTCCTGGTTCGTGTTGGTGCCCTTAAGACCCTTAATAAACGATGCGGCAGCGCGCTCGGTGTTGTTCATGCCTGCAAGAATGCGACGCAGACCAAAGACAAACGGACGCATCTGCTCGTCGACCAACAGGTCCTCGTTACGCGTACCGGAGGCAACGGGGTCGATAGCCGGGAAGATGCGGCGGTCGGCCAGGTCGCGGTCGAGCTTAAGCTCCATGTTGCCGGTGCCCTTGAACTCCTCAAAGATGACTTCGTCCATCTTGGAACCGGTGTCGATGAGGGCAGAGGCCAGGATGGTAAGCGAGCCACCGTTCTCGATATTGCGGGCTGCACCCAGGAAGCGCTTGGGCGGATATAGGGCCGCCGAATCGACGCCGCCCGAAAGGATGCGGCCCGAGGCGGGCGCCGCCAAGTTGTAGGCGCGGGCGAGGCGCGTGATGGAGTCGAGCACCACCACGACGTCGCCACCCAGCTCTACGATGCGCTTGGCGCGCTCGATGACGAGCTCTGCCACGCGGGTGTGGTTGTCGGCAGGCATATCGAAGGTCGACGCCACAACCTCGCCCTTGATGGAACGCTGCATATCGGTGACCTCTTCGGGGCGCTCGTCGACGAGCAGGCAGATGAGGTGCACCTCGGGGTTGTTAATCGAGATAGACTGGCAGATCTTCTTGAGGATCGTGGTCTTGCCGGCCTTGGGCGGGGACACGATCAGGCCGCGCTGGCCCTTGCCGATCGGTGACACGATGTCGATGGCGCGGCCGGTAATAGAGTCCTTGCCGTGCTCCATGCGCAGCGGCTCGTTGGGATAGACCGGGGTGAGGTCGCCGAACTTGGGACGGTTGCGAATCTGCTCGGGGTCCAGACCGTTGACGGTCGTGATTTTGGCGAGGCCGGCGCGCTTGTCGCCGCCGCGCGAAGGACGCAGCGATCCCTCGATGACGTCGCCCGTGCGCAGGCGCGCGGAGCGGATGAGGTAGGCGGGCACGAAGGCGTCGTCGTTGGACTTCATGTAGCCATGGGCGTGGATGATGCCGGAGCTGTCCGGGCGAATCTGCAGAATGCCCTTGATGTCGCGGAAGCCCTCGGCCTTCGCAGCGGTGACGTAGATTTCCTCGACGAGCTCGGCCTTCTTCTTGCCGGTCGTCTCGATCTCGAACTCCTTAGCCTTCTCGCGCAGCTCAGCGACCTTCATGGCCGCGAGTTCCTCGCGCGAAAGCGTGGGCTCGGTGGGAGCGGCATTACGCTCCTTGTTGCGCTGTTTGCGATCGCGCTGGCGGTTGCGACGGTCGTTGTTGCGGTCGTCCTTACGCTCGTTGCGCTCGTCGTTGCGCTTGTGCTGGCGACGGTTGGGACGAGTGCCGTCTTCGCCCTCAGCGGGGGCGGCACCATCGGTTGCGGCGGTGCCAACATTGGCCGCGGCGGCGTCATTGGCCTCGGCGCCAGAATCAACCTGCGCTTCGACATCCTGCTGCTCGGACGCCTTGGCCTTAACGGACTTCTTACGACCGCGCTTGGGCTTCTCGGACGCAGGCTGTTCGACGTCCTGGGCCTTGGCGACATCAGTCGACGCATCGGCGGTCGTCTCGGCAGAATCCTCGGACGCACCCTTCTTGGCAGCCTTGGCCTTGGACGTGCGCTTAGCAGCAGTACGACGGCTGCGACCGGGACGGACGTCGGCGGGCTCGGCATCGGCGGGAGCGGCCTCGGAAGTCGTAGCATCCTGGACGGGTGCATCGGCAGCGGTTGCAGACTCGGCGGTCGCCGCAGCATCCCGAGCGGCGGCGGCTGCGGCTGCGGCCTTCTCTGCCTCGACGAAGGCCTTGGGCTTGCGACCGCGACGGTGCGGGCGCAAAGCCGGATCGACAACGGGAACTTCGCTGGCCTCGACAGGCACAGCGGGCTCAGCAGGCGATGCGCCCTCCCCTGCCGCGGAACGGACCGAAGCCTCAGTGAGCTCGGGGGCTACCTGTTCCGCAACTTGCTCGGCCTTAGCAGCCGTGCGGCGGCGTGTGCGCGGTGCCGGCTTCTCGGTCGGCAGGTCGGCGGCAGGGGTCTCGATGGCGGCAGGCGTCTCGGGCACAGACGGAGCTGCAAGCTCGGTCAGAGCCGCGGCCTCGCGCTCGGCAGCACGACGGCGGGCGCGCACCACCTGAGCCTCGCTAATCTGCGCCAACGCACGTGCCTGCGCGACCTCATCGGAAATCGGCACCGAGGAGTCAGCTGCAACGGTGCGCTTGGCGCGCGTCGTGCGCGTGGTACGGCGCTTGGGCTTGGTGACCTCCTCGCCGTCAGCGGCAGGCTTGGCCGTGCGGCGCGCGAGCCTGGGCTTTGCCGGAGCAGCCTCCTCACCAGTTGCAGGCGCAGGCGTCGAAGCAGCCTTAGGCGTCTCGGGAGCCGAGGCTTGCGCGGGCGCCGCGACCTGGTCCGACGCAACCGGTGCAGCGGGAGCGGCTTGCGTCGTCGTTATTTCGATTTCTTGCTGTTGATCAGACACAGTGTTTGCTCAACTTTCTTTTCAAGCCCTGTGATCACATGCTCCCTGCATAAACCTTCAGGGCGGCTAAACAGTCTAGTTCCGTTCAAAACGACGGACATCATTGATCTGTATCGAGATGATTGCGTCAACTACGCAGCGTTAGTGTAACACAACCGCCGCCACCTGCAACTTAGTCATTAGGGGCGTTCTTAAACGACTAGTCAAAAGGGACACTCTTTGGTCTACCACCCACAAATCAGACTGCCTCCGCCAAAACTATGGCGGTTTACTACGACGAATCGATCAACCGCGACCACTCCGAAACATGTTGAACTAAAACCGCAGGTAGATGCCTTGCGCTTTTTTGCGAAAAGCCGGCGTGGTTGGAAATTCCCAATTCATCGTAGTAAACCGGCATAGTTTCGTATTTCCAGCAGTTCCAAATTCGTCAATACGTCGGCATTTGCGAAAAAAGCCCGACCTCCGTGGGAGATCGGGCTTATAGGGCTCAGTTAAACCAAACCTACACGGTCAAATGACCCGCAGGTTACATCTGCTCGGGCGCGGAAACGCCAACGAGGGTGAGCACCAGGGCGAGCGTCACGCGGACGGCATCGCAAGCGGCCAGACGGGCACGCGAAAGCTCGGGGTCGACGGGACGGCCCTCGCTCGGCAGCACCTGGCAGGCAGCGTAGAAGCTGTGGAAGTCACCGGCGAGTTCCTCGGCAAAGTGGGTCAGACGGAACGGGGCGCGATCGCGAGCACAGCTGGCGATCAGGTCGGTGAGCTCGTTGAGCTTGCGCGAAAGGGCGAGCTCGGTCGGGTCGGTCAGCAGCGAGTAATCGACGTTCTCACCGATGGCCTTGGCGGCAACGGCCTTCATGCCCATCTCGTCGGCCTGCTCGGCGGTAACGTCGGCGGCACGGCGCAGGATGGAGCACACGCGGGCGTGAGCATACTGCACGTAATAGACCGGGTTGGAGTTGTCGCGCTTCTTAACGGCCTCGATGTCGAAGTCGACCATCTGGTTGGAGCTCTTGGAGATGAGCGTGTAGCGAGCGGCATCGGAGCCAACCTCGTCGACGAGCTCCTGAAGGGTCACCATGGTGCCCTTGCGCTTGGACATACGGACGGGCTTGCCGTTACGCAGCAGGTTGACGAGCTGGCCCAGTAGAACCTCGAACTTGCCGGGGTAACCCAGAGCGTCGCAGACGCAGCGGACGCGCTCGATGTAACCGTGGTGGTCGGCGCCCCAGATGTCGATGACGTGGTCGACGCGCTGGAATTTATCCCAGTGATAGGCGACGTCGGAGGCGAAGTAGGTGTACTCGCCGTCGGACTTGATCAGGACGCGGTCCTTGTCGTCGCCCAGATCGGTGGAGCGGAACCACAGGGCGCCGTCCTTGGTGTAGAGGTAGCCCATCTTGTCGAGCTTCTCAAAAGCGCGGTCGACGGCGGAGGTGCCGGCGGTCTCGCCCTCGGTGTCCTTCACATACAGCGAGCGCTCGGAGTACCAACGGTCAAAGTCGCAGTTGACGGCGTGGCAGAGGTCGCGCATGTTGTCGACCATCTTCACGTAGCCGCGCTCACGAAAGCTCTCCATACGCTCCTGCGGATCGGCGTCGACCCACTTGTCGCCGTCGGTGCGCCAGAACTCGGCGGCCTCGTCGATGATGTAGTCGCCGCCGTAAGAGTCCTTGCCCAAGGTCTCGGCAAAGTTGTCCTGATACGGATGGGTCTCGGGGTGCTCGTCGTTCTCGTCGGCAACAAAGGCGTCACGGTCGGCGATCAGCAGCTTGTGAGCCTCGTCGATATCAACGCCCTGCTTGGCGATGATGTCGGCAAGCTGCATATAGCGCGTGCTGATGGAGTTGCCGAAGGTGTTCATCTGAGAGCCGTGGTCATTGATGTAGAACTCACGCTGGATCTCATAGCCGGCGTGGTCCATAACGCGGCAGAGCGAATCGCCCAGCGCGGCCCAGCGGCCGTGGCCGATGTGCATGGGGCCGACGGGGTTGGCGGAAACGAACTCGACCTGGGTCTTCAGGCCACCACCGACGTTGGACTTAGCGAAGTCCATGCCCTTCTCGCGAGCCTCGCCAAAGATGGCATTCTTGACGGCAACGGAGAGGTAGAAGTTGATGAAGCCGGGGCCTGCGATCTCGACCTTCTCGATCGCGGGGTCCTCGGGCATATGGGCAACGATGGCCTCGGCGATCTTGCGCGGGGCGCAGTGGGCCAGCTTGGCGGACTTCAGGGCCATGGTAGAGGTCCACTCGCCATGAGAAGTGTCAGCCGGTCGCTCGATAGCGCAATCGTCAAGTTCAAATGCGGAAAGGTCGCCGGCCTCCTGGGCCGCAGCAAGCGCAGCGCGTACCAGCTCTTCAATCTTCTCGGGCATAGATCCTCCTTGTGTTAAAGCCCCCGAGCTCTTGGTCACTCGTAGGGCAAAAGCCAGAGTTTGTAGCACTCTATCACAAGCGACGGGCACTGTCGCAGGGTAAAGCTAATAGATATTGCATATGCACAAAAATGACTACAGCTTGCATGGAGTCACTCAAAGATGCCGGTCTGCCTGCAGATTATGCAGGCGTTGAAAATGCATAAAGGTGTGAATGAGCTGCGTCTGTTATCGAATACTCTTACCTATCAGAATTGTGTGCTTTTCCTGCATAAAGTAAGGGTTTGCGCACGTCAGCGTGTTATTCTAGACATACGTAAATTCGTATAAGTTGGAGGTAGCATGTTCTCAATCGGTCAACACGTCATTCATCCGGGTCAGGGAGTCTGCACCGTCGTCGGTTTTAGGGACGACACGCCGCAGCCCATGCTGTTGCTCGAGACCAAGCAGGGACATGCGCAGACGATCCTCATGTACCCCGTGGCGCAGGCCGATCGTTTGCATGCCGCCATCTCCCAGCAAGATGCCGAGCACCTGCTGAGCCACTATGACGAGCTGGAGTGCGACACCTTTACCGAGCGTAACAGCTCGCTTGAGGAGACGCACTTTAAGCAGCAGCTCAAGCTGGGCGCGCCCGAGACGGTCCGCGTGGCAAAGACCATGATGCACCGCATTCGCCAGGCCGAGGAAGCTGATAAAAAGCCCAGCTCCTACTACATGCGCGTACTCAAGGAGGCCAAGCGTCGCTCCATCGAGGAGTTCGCCGTGGCCTTGGGCGTCACCGAGGAGGACGCCGAAGCTCGCCTAGCCCAAGCCGCCCTCAACTAACCCATCCGCGCCAAAAACCACCACAAAGGGGACAGACACCTTTGTGGTGGTTTTCTTGTTCTAGTAGTATTCATTCTTATCGATACCCACGAGCACAAGGAGTCTCTTATGGCAGAGCCGCTTACCGCCGGAATCACCCGCGACCGCGCGTTCGAACTGCTCAACGAACACAACAAGGACCCGTTCCACATCACCCATGGCGAGACGGTCGAGGGCACTATGCGCTACTTTGCGCGCGAGTTCGACCCCGAGAACGAGGAGTTTTGGGGCATCGTCGGTCTGCTGCACGACCTGGATTGGGAGGAGCATGAGGACGACCCCATGAACCACACCATCTATGCTGCCGAGATTCTTGAGGGCGAAGGTGCGTCTCCCGAGCTCATTCGCGCCATCCAGACGCACACGTCGGACTTCAACACCTCGCTGCCCAAACCCGAGCTGCAGATGGAAAAGATCCTGTTTGCCTGCGATGAGCTCACCGGCCTGATCGGCGCTGCAGTCATCATGCGCCCGAGCAAGAGCGTTATGGACTTTACGACCAAGTCGCTCAAGAAGAAGTTCAAGGACAAGCGCTTTGCCGCCGGCTGCTCGCGCGACGTGATTTCGCAGGGCGCCGAGATGTTGGGCTGGGAGCTCCCCGAGCTCTTTGACCGCACCATAGCGGCCATGCAGTCCTTCGCCCCCGACCGCGATACCTTCCAGGCCTAACCGCCCACGCCACCTAAAACCGCCACAAAGGGGACAGGCACTTTTGTGGCGGTTTTCGTTTACAAGGGGTTTAGGGGCGGACCTGGCCGGTGCCGCGGAGCTTGTATTTGTAGGTGGCGAGGGCCTCGGCGGCAAAGGGGCCACGGGCGTGGAGCTTTTGGGTCGAGATGCCGATCTCGGCGCCCAGGCCAAACTCGCCGCCGTCGGTAAAGCGCGTGCTGGCGTTGGCGTACACGGCCGAGGCATCGACCGCGTCCAGGAAGCGCTCGCAAGCATCCGTGTCCTCGGCAACGATGGCCTCGGAGTGCATCGTGCCGTAGCGGTTGATGTGCGCGATGGCCTCGTCCTCGTTTGCCACGACCTTCACGCTCATCTCGAGCGCCAGATACTCGCGGCCCCAGTCCTCCTCAGTCGCGGCGACGTAGTCATCACCCTCGGCAAGCCCGGCATCGGCGCATGCGGCGCAGGTTGCCTCGTCGCCGTGAATGAACACGCCGTGATCATGCAGCACGGCCACGACCGCAGGCAAAAACGCATCGGCCACAGCACGGTCGACCAGCAGCGACTCGGCGGCATTGCACACGCCTACGCGCTGGATCTTGGCATTAACGATAATGTTGAGTGCCTTATCAAAGTCGGCGGATTCATGCACGTAGATATGGCAATTGCCCGTGCCCGTCTCGATCACCGGCACAAGCGATTCACGCACGCAGCGCTGGATCAGGCCTGCACCGCCACGCGGAATGAGCACATCGACGATGCCGCGAAGCTTCATGAGCTCGCCGGTTGCCTCGCGGTCGGTAGACTCAATCATCGAGACGGCCTCACGCGGGAAGCCCTTGGCCTCGAGGGCATTGGCCAGTAGCTCGGCAATCATGGCACACGAGTGATAGGCCAGCGAGCCGCCGCGCAGAATACAGGCGTTGCCGGTGCGGATGCAGATGCCCGCGGCGTCGGCCGTCACGTTGGGGCGTGCCTCGTAGACCATGGCGACCAGGCCCAACGGCACGCTCACGCGGGTGAGGTCCACGCCGCTTGCGAGCACGCGGTGGTCGAGCACGCGGCCCACAGGATCGGGCAGCTCGGCGAGCTTTTCCAGGCCGGCGGCCATGCCCTCGACGCGCTCGGGCGTCAGCAGCAGACGATCGAGCAGTCCGGCCGAGGTACCCGCATCGCGCGCGGCGGACATATCGAGCTCGTTGGCGGCAACGATGGAGTCGATACCGTTGCGCAGCGCTGCGGCCATGGCGCGCACGGCCTCCTGGCGCTGTTCATCGCTCGCCGTGGCAAGCGAGGCCGACGCTGCCTTGGCGGCAACGGCAAGATCGTGGACATACGTGGCTATATCGACCGACATGGGCGGCCCTTTCTCCTAGAAGTTTGCAACCATGGTAGCCGATTTGCGCATGGCCTCGCCCACGGCGGTAGAATTGGTCAACCCGAAACACCGCAACGAACGGAAGACTCACATGGCCCTCATCACTTCGTACCACGTCCCCGGCCTTTACGTCGAGGACCACAGCATCGACGTCCCCCTCGACTGGCGCGGCCTGGAGCCGATGCTCCTGGCCGTCGGCAGCACCATGCGCCGCGGCGCTATGCCGGCGCCCATCGCCGGCGCGCCCGAGAGCATCAAGCTCTTCTACCGCGTGGTTTGCGCGCCCGACCGCATCAACGACGATCTGCCGCTGCTCCTGTTTTTGCAGGGCGGCCCCGGCGGCGAGAGCCCGCGTCCGCTGTCGCCCACAAGCGATGGCTGGATCGAAGAGGCCGTCAAGCACTTCCGCGTGGTCCTGCCCGACCAGCGCGGCACCGGACGCAGTAGCTGCGTGGACGGACGCACGATTGCCACCTTGGGCGATCGCGCCGAGGCCGCCGGCGCCGATACAGCACGCTCGCAGGCGGACTTCCTCAAGCGTCACCTCGCCAGCTCTATCGTGCGCGATTTTGAGTACCTGCGCCTGGTAGGCTTTGGCGGCAGGCCCTGGGTCACACTCGGGCAGAGCTACGGCGGCTTTTTGACGCTGAGCTATCTGTCGCTCTTCCCCGAGGGCGTGGCGGCAAGCTTTACCTGCGGCGGCATCCCCCACGTGCCGGCGAGCGCAAGCGAAGTCTACGCGCACACCTTCCCGCGCATGGTCGCCAAGACGCAGCAGTATTACGACCGCTACCCTGCCGACGTCGAGCGCGTGGCAGCCCTGGCCGATGCGCTCGAGGCTCAGAAGCCCGTGCTGCCCGACGGCTCGCCGATGACGGTCGAGCGCCTACAGCTCATGGGCAGCGACTTTGGCATGAAGCCGAGCTTTGAGCGCATGCATTGGATTATCGATCACGCTTTTGTTGACGGCGACGGCGCGCTGACCTGCGGCGCCTCGGTATCCGACAGCTTTTTGATGCGCGCCTTCGAGCGCACCAACACGCGCACGAATCCGCTGTACTGGACGCTGCAGGAGTTCATATACGCCGACGGTGACACCATGCCCATTGGCTGGGCCGCGGCTGAAGAGAAGGCACACCGCGCCGAGTTTGACACCCTCGCGCGCCCGCTCATGTTTACCGGCGAGGCCATGTTCCCGTGGATGTTCGAGCAGATGCCCGAGCTCAAGCCCTTCAAGCCCGCCATGGACCTGCTGATGGAAGACACCAGCTGGGACAAGATCTACGACCCGCAGCGACTGGCGTGCAACGAGGTGCCCCTGCAGGCCGCGGTGTATTTCGACGACATGTACGTCGATTCGGGCATGCAGCTCGATACGCTCAGCCGCGTGGGTAACTCGCATGCCTGGGTGACCAACGAGTTCGAGCACGACGGTCTACACGGTAGCGTGGTGTTCAAGCACCTCTTCAACGAAGCCCTCAACCGCGGAGACCTGCGCCAAATCTTCTAGCAAAGGAGCGTCCCCACCTGCCGGCACAAAAGGAACGTCCCCAAGTGCCGGCACGAGAAAGACAGCGCCACGGGAAACGATCCGCAGCGCTGTCTTTCTTTATGCAAATACGATCAAGTTATCCCTGTGTATCGCGGGCTTCTCGGCCAGGTCTGCGAGCAGGCGGTTGCTGGCGATCTGGTCCTGGCGGCGACCGGCAGCAAGCTCCAGCACGTCCGAATCGGCTTCGGCGATACCGCGGGCGACGACCATACCGCTCGGATCGCACACATCGAGCACATCGCCCTCGGCAAACTGGCCATCGACCTCGCGAATACCCACCGCAAGCAGGGAAGAGCCACGGCTGACCAGCGCCTTCGCAGCACCATCATCGACCGTCACCGAGCCATGTGCCTTGTCGCCCAGCGCGATCCACAGCTTGCGGGGTGCGATGTCCAGACGCTCCGCCGGCGGATCGAACAGCGTGCCCACGCTCTCGCCGCGGGCGAGACGCACGAGCGCATCGGGCTCCTCGCCCGAGCAAATCACGCTCTGAATGCCCGCCGTCATCAGGATGCGGCTCGCGCGGATCTTGGTAATCATGCCGCCCGTGCCCACCGATGTGGAAGAATCGCCCGCCGAGGCAATAATCTTGGCATCGATTTTGCGCACGACCGGGATAAACTCGGCCGTCGGGTCCTCGTGTGGATTGGCGGTGTAGAGGCCATCGATGTCCGAAAGCGTCACGCACAGATCGGCAGAAACCAGGCAGCTCACAAGCGCCGCCAGCGTGTCGTTGTCGCCAAACTTGATCTCATCGACGGTGACGGTATCGTTCTCGTTGACGACCGGCACCACACCCAGCTCCACAAGGCGAAGCAGGGCGTCGCGCGCGTGCAGGTAGGACGTGCGGCGCGCCGTGTCGTGACGCGTGAGCAGCACGAGCGAGGTGAGCAGGTCGCGCGCATGGAACTCCTCGTCGTAGGCCGACGAGATGATGCACTGACCGGCCGAGGCGCAGGCCTGCAGGCTCGGCAGGTCACCGACCGGCTTGCGGTCGAAGCCCAACACGGGATAGCCACAGGCGATAGCGCCCGAGCTCACCACAACCAGACGCCAGCCGAGCTTGCGCAGCGCTGCGGCCTGATCGGCAAGTCCGCCGATAAAGGCGCGGTTGACCTTGCCATCGGCACCCACCACCGTGGACGAACCGATCTTTACCACCATCGTTTTATAAGAAGTCGTCATACGTCAAACCAATCAACTGTTCAGCGAACGGCCGAGCCGGCGGCCAGGGAAGCGTGACTCGCCCCTACCGCCCAAGGAATTAGTGAGCCCAGGGAAAGGCAGAGGCCGCGGCCATGTTCTTGCGCACGAGCTCGTCGCGCACCTGAGCCAGGCCCTGCTCCATACCCACCACATAGGTCTGCGGGTACAGGAAGCGCTTGAAAGCTGCGTCCAGATGGTCGAGCGCCCAAGCACAGCGCTCGCGCGCGTCCTGGATGCTCTCACGCGGAGCCACCGCACTGCCATCGCGCACGATCGGCACCAGCAGCTCGCGATACTCAAGTTCGGACACGTCGGTCACCAGGGCGGCATCGTTCACGGCCACAAGGGTATTGCCGCGCGCGGCGCCCTCCCCTGCCAGATGGTCCTCGTCATAGATCATGTCGCAGACCGGGCCGCCAAAGCCATCGTAATAGCGTCGCACGCGCTGCACGCCGGGGATCGTGCGCTTGTAGGGCTGCTCGGAAAGCTTCACCACCGGCGTCCACGGCTCCCCGTCGCTCGCGCGGCGGGCCGAAAGCTTGTACACGCCGCCCAGCGCCGGCTGATCGTAGCAGGTCGCGAGCTTGGTACCCACGCCAAAGCTATCGATGGGCGCGCCCTGGTCGAGCAGCGACTGAATCGTGTACTCGTCCAGATCGTTGGAGACCGAAATCCCCACATAGGGCAGGCCCTCGGCGTCAAAACGGCCGCGAACATACTTGGACAACTTAGCCAGGTCGCCCGAGTCGATGCGAATGGCCGACAGGCGCTCGCCCGCCGCCTCCATCTCCTTGGCAACCGTAATGGCATGTTCGCAGCCCTCGCGCACGTCGTAGGTATCGATGAGCAGCGTGCAGTTCTTGGGGCTCGACTTGGCAAACGCACGGAAGGCCTCGAGCTCGGAATCGAAGCTCATCACCCAGCTGTGCGCGTGCGTGCCAAAGACGGGGATGCCGTAACGGCGTCCGGCAAGCACGTTAGACGTGGACGAGCAGCCGGCCACATAGCTTGCGCGGGCGACGGCCAGACCGCCATCGGGACCCTGGGCACGGCGCAGGCCAAACTCGGCGACGGGACGGCCGTCCGCCGCCAACACCACGCGTGCCGTCTTGGTGGCGACGAGCGTCTGGAAGCCGACGATGTTGAGCAGTGCCGTCTCGAGCAGCTGGCACTCCAGCGCGGGGCCAGTGACGCGCACCATGGGCTCGCGCGGAAAAACAAGCTCACCCTCGGGCACGGCGTCAATGTTCACGTGCGCGCGGAAGTTGCGCAGGTAGTCGAGGAATGCGGGCTTAAACATCGCACCGCCGGCGGGAGCCTGAAGCGAGGCGAGGTACTCGATATCCTCGGACGTAAAGCGCAAATTCTCGACGAGCTCGGGAAGCTCGGCGGTGCCGCACATGACGGCGTACGCGCTACCAAACGGATGGTCACGGTAAAACGCCGTAAAACAACCTTGCTCATTGGCTTTGCCGCTCTCCCACAGGCCCTGGGCCATAGTGAGCTCGTACAGATCGGTGAGCATTGCGATGTCGGTGGGATGCGAAATATCGGTCAAAGCCATGGGGCGACCTTTCGGATACGTTGTACAGAGGTTGAGGGTTGGGCGGGGTGGAATACGCGAGCGGGGTGCCGGGTGCAGATCGGTTAATGCAGCCCCATGCTGCCCGTGATCGTGTAACCCATAAAGACGATAAACCCAATCAAGGCAAGCGCGATGATGAGCTTTTGAGCCGGCGGCATGCCAGGAATATCGTCCTCGTCCACAGGCTCTTTAGAGGTGACCATGCGCTGGGCAAACGTCATCTCGTCACGGCTCGGCTTGGAATCGACGGGCTTGGGACGAGCGGCTTTTTTAGGCTGAGGTTTGGGCGCGGTCGGCGCCGGCTCGGATGCGGCCTTGGCGACGGCTTCCTCGGCCTTCGTACGCTCGGCGCGCAGGGCGGCTAGCTCCTCACGCTCGCGACGAGCCTTTTCCTGCTCCTCGCGGCGGGCCTTCTCGGCGCGGAGCTCTTCCAACTCGGCGCGCTCCTCGGCAGACAGTGGTTGGGACTCAAGCTCGGTCATAGTTCAGCCCTTTCTTTTTAAAAAAAGCCGCCGACACAATGTCAGCGGCTTATCAAATCCAAGGGTGGAGACGAAGGGAGTCGAACCCTCGGCCTCTGCCATGCGACGGCAGCGCTCTCCCAACTGAGCTACGTCCCCAGGACAAGTCGATATTTTACCTACGGCTCGCCAACTGTCAACGCCCAATAATCAGTCTTTTTGGGGCGCGGCTATTTTGACAACTTTTCGAGCAGGCGATCCTCTCGATGATTTTTCTGGGACGGGGATTAAAAAACATTGTGTACCGAATGATTTTTTAATCCCCGTCCCAGAAAAATCATCGGCGAATGCGTTACTTTGTGCTGGTAAGGACGCCGGTGGTATCGAAGGCTGGGGTGAAGCTCTCGTCTACCGCGCCGCCCTCTTGCCAGAACATCGTCGTAAAGCCCAGGTCGTCGGCATGGTCGAGCACCTGCTCATACTCCTCGCGCGTCACGGCGCGCGCCAGGTCGCCGCCTTGTTCGCGCATGAGCGCATTGGGCGTGTACTGGTTCATGACCGAGATCGGCACGTCGCCCACCGTCTGCCACACAAGGTCTAGCACGCGGCACGAGTCATCCGCATGCCCCGGCAGCACCAGGTGGCGCACGATCATGCCGCGCTTCATGAGCCCATTCTCGTCCACTAGCTCTCCCCCGCGGCGCTCGATCTCGCGTGCCATCTGCGCTAAGCCCGACACGGCCACACGCGGGTAGTCCTTAATGTGGGAGAGCGACTGCGCAAGCCCGGCATCGGCATATTTAAAGTCCGTAAGCCACACGTCGACCAGGTCGCCCAGCGCCGCCACGGCACTCGCGCGCTCGTAACCACTCGTGTTGTAGACAATTGGGATGACCAACCCGCGCGTCCGTGCCGCGGCAATCGCGGCAGGCAACAGGTGCGCATAGTGCGTCGCCGTCACCAGGTTGATGTTATTGGCGCTCTGGTCCTGCAGCTCCAGCATAATCTCGACCAAACGCTCGGGCGAAATCTCAAGACCGAAATTGCCCGTCGAGATCTCGTGGTTTTGGCAGTAGATACATTTGAGCGAACAGCCGCTAAAGAAAATCGTACCCGAGCCGGCCTCGCCCGAAATGGGCGGCTCCTCCCACATATGGAGCGCCGCGCGGGCGACCTTAAGCGTGTTGTCGGCGCCGCACACGCCACGCGCGCCCTCGTCGCGCGCCGCACCGCAACGGCGCGGACACAAATGGCAGGCGGGCGAAAAAAGTTCGGTCAACGACGTCGGCATAAAAACATGCTCCAAAACAATGATTCAGCAGCTCAAACGTAAAGGGACCAACCGCACAGACGGCTCGAGCCCAAGGCGCCGTAATCGTCCGACACGATTTTTATAATGTCAAGACTGGAATCGACAAAGTGCCACTTTATGATGTAGGTATTCCGCCCCCCGCGGAGCAACTGGGTGAACCGTCGCGTTTATTTAGGGAGCCCACACAGTCGTACCTAGTACAGGTATCCTTCGTTGTTAAGGACGCTGGAACAGTCGATGAGGGCACCCACCTGTTTTAGGTGGGTTCATTTTCGTAACGTGGGGGGTGGTTTTCATTTGCCGAAAACCACCATTACAGCCCATATGGATCCCCGCCGGTATCCCGACAAGCTATCGACAATACCCTAATATCTGGTAAGCGCGTGATTATCGCTGCGTGCAATTCCATGCACCCCCCTTGGTCGAGTATCATGGTTCGGCTATGCCCTTTGCGCTTAGCAACCTTTGACCTTTTCCTTCGACGCTTGGCGGTTTTTAGATTCATGGCTTCATCCCCGAGCTACATACCGTATCTATGCGTGGCAGCAGCGGCCTTCATCACGACCTTCCTCACGGTGCCCCTGGTCAAGTGCTTGGCAATTAAGCTCGACGCCGTCGACTATCCTTCTAAGCGCCGCATCAACACCAAGCCCATCCCGCGTTTGGGCGGAACGGCGGTGTTTTTGGGCCTGGTCGTTGCCTGTATTGTGCAAATCCTAGGCACCTGGTACCTGGGTTGGCCGCCCGTTTTGGTGCCCCACCCCCGTCTGCACATCAGCTACCCCATACTTGCGCTTTCTTTTACCGTCATCTTTGCGACCGGCGCTATCGACGACGTCTTCCAGCTCAAGCCCAAGCAAAAGCTGGCCGGACAGGTCCTCGCCGCGCTTATCGCCTGTATCGGCGGCCTACGGATCGGCGTCATCGTCAACCCGTTTGCCCCCGGCGAGATCATGCTCGGATGGCTCGCCTACCCCATCACCGTGATCTATCTGGTGGCATTCACCAACATCATTAACCTCATCGACGGCCTCGACGGCTTGGCCACGGGCATCTGCGGCATCGTGTCGTTCACCATGTTTTCGATGGCCGTTCTCTCGGACCGCATCGACGCCGCCGCGCTCTCCATTGCGCTCTTTGGCGCCTGTCTGGCCTTTTTGCGCTACAACTTCAACCCCGCAAGCATCTTCTTGGGCGACTCGGGGTCGCTGCTTCTGGGCTTTGCGCTGGGCTCCATCTCGCTGCTCAACGTGAGCCGCACCGCCGCGCTCACCTCGCTTATCATTCCGCTCATCGTTGCCGGCGTGCCCATCATCGACACGTTTAGCGCCATCGTGCGCCGCAAGCGCGCCCACATTAGCATCGGGCAGGCCGACAAGGGCCACATCCACCACCGCCTGATCCAAGAAGGCTACAACCAAAAACAGGCAGTGCTCCTCATCTACGCCTGGTGCATCATGCTTTCGGCCGGCGCCGCCGCGATTAACCAGGTCGAGGTGCCCATGCGCGTGCTCATCTTTGCCGTGCTCGCCATTGGTTCGGCGGCCTTTGCCAAGCATCTACATCTGTTTGAGCCCGTGCTGCGCCACCATTACAACAAGCGCACACACGAGGATGAGCTCGTCACCCCCGACGACCCCGCCTTTAAGCAGGAGGAGCAGGCAGCCGAGGAACGTAAGGAAGAGCGCCACCACAAGCTCTAGGGTAAGCTGCCGAGGAAGCGCCCAGGCGCCGCCGGCCAAACGCGCAGCCATGCCGCGCCCATCGCACATGCCGCCGATCTCCCGCCCCTCGCCTACTTACGACCCGCCCCTCCAATAAACGCGTTATCATCTTGACCAATGAACATACGTTAGGAGCAATCATGCCAAACGAGAACAGCTACGAAGTCGCGCTGCAAAAGAGCAACGCCATTCGCGAGGGCCTGGCAAAAACGCCCGAGAAGTTCACCATGCTTACCGGCGACCGCCCCACCGGCCGCCTGCACCTGGGTCACTACTTCGGCACCCTCAAGGGCCGTGTGGAGCTGCAGAACATGGGTGCCAAGACCAACGTACTCATCGCCGACTACCAGGTCATCACCGACCGCGACACGACCGAGCACATCCAGGACAACGTGTACAACATGGTCATGGACTACCTTGCCTGCGGCATCGACCCCGACAAGACCATGATCTACGCGCACTCCGCCGTGCCCGCCGCCAACCAGCTCATGCTGCCGTTCCTGTCGCTGGTCTCCGAGGCCGAGCTGGCGCGCAACCCCACGGTCAAGGCCGAGATGGAGGCCTCGGGCCACGAGCTCACCGGCCTTCTGCTCACCTACCCGGTGCACCAGGCCTGCGACATCCTGTTCTGCAAGGGCAATGTGGTGCCCGTCGGTCGCGACCAGCTGCCGCACATCGAGCTCACCCGCACCATCGGCCGCCGCTTTAACAACCGCTACGGCAAAGTGTTCCCCGAGGTCGAAGCGCTGCTGTCCGAGACCCCGCTACTGCCGGGCCTGGACGGTCGCAAGATGAGCAAGAGCTACGGCAACGCCATCAACATCTCGATGACCGCCGAGGAGACGGCCAAGCGCATCAAGAAGAGCCAGACCGACTCCGAGCGCATGATCACATTCGATCCCGAGAACCGCCCCGGCGTGTCCGGTCTGCTTTCGACGGCCGCCATCTGCACTGGCCGTTCCGAGGTCGAGATTGCCGAAGAGATTGGCATGGGCGGCTCCGGCCAGCTCAAGAAGTACGTGACCGAGGCCGTCAACGAGTACTTCGCGCCGATCCGCGAGCGTCGTCAGCGCTACGAAAACGACCTGGACTATGTGAAGGACGTGCTGCACGAGGGCAACCGTCGCGCCAACGAGATTGCCGAGCAGACCCTGGCCGAGGTTCAGGACGCCATGGGCATGGTGTACTAGATCGATCTGCTGGCTAGAACTTTCGATTGCTATAGGGCGGGCGCTAGTGCGTCCGCCTTTTTTGGTGCCCGACCGGTTCGGCTCTGC
>NZ_QSCW01000006.1:0-67702 GCF_003463445.1 Collinsella sp. OF02-10 | reverse complement strand
CCGACCGGTTCGGCTCTGCCCATTGCACTCCCCCGAAAAACAGGAACAGGCCCGCTGGCAGTTAGTTGCCAGCGGGCCTGTTCCCGAAGTACACCGTTGAATCGCACAGAGGGGAGGAATGCGAATCAAACTCAACAGGGCAGGCTTTTTCATCGCCTATTGCCTGCTCCGTTGCTGAATACAATATAGTTCACCGTGGTTTACTTTGTAGCGTCAATATGTTCCCCCATAGCTTCTCCATAAGTTAGCTCAGGTAAACTAGAACCACCACAAAGGGGACAGGCACCTTTGTGGTGGTTTTAACCACGGCAGAGCCGCTAGAGCCCTGCAGGCCAGCGACAGGCGGCCAAGTCGACGTGCATGTCGTCCTTAAACGCCACACCCTCCCCTAGCAAAAGCTCACGTTGAGCATCGGGACCGCCAAAAGCAAAACCATCGCATATGCGGCCATCGGCAAACACCACGCGGTGACAGGGAATCTCGCCGGGGCGCGGATTGCCATGCAGGGCATACCCCACGTACCGCGCACTTCGTGGACGTCCAGCAAGCAGCGCCACCTGACCATACGTGGCGACCATCCCCTCGGGAATCTGCTCGACCACCTCGTACACCCGCTCAAAAAAGCCCTCAGACGCCATTGCTCGCTCCCTTCCACCCGGAATAGCATAAACCACCACAAAGGTGCCTGTCCCCTTTGTGGTGGTTTTGGCAGGTGGGCTAGTTAACGGGCTGGAAGAAGGCTACGGCTACGGCGCCGGGGCCTACATGGGTGCCGATGGTGGCGCCGATGGTGTGAACGGGCAGTTCGCCCTCGGTGTGGCCAGCCCACAGTGCCGCGCTGTCCTCGATATACTTCTTGAGCACCGCATCCGAAAGGCCCGTATAGCCGAGCGCCAGCGGCATGGAAAAGTCGATGCCGCCCGCCTTTTCGACCTTCTGGTTGAGCAGGTTACGTCCGTTCTTGGAACCGCGCGCCTTGCCCAGCTGCACGATCAGACCGTCCTCGGCAGCCACCACGGGCTTTACGTTGAGCAGCGTACCCACGGCACCGGCCGCAGCAGACAGGCGACCGCCGCGCACCAGGTACTCCAACGTCTCGAGCAGGCCGATGACGACCACGCGGTCGCGCACGGCCTCGACAGCCGCCGCAACCTGAGCCGCGCCCTGGCCCTCGTCCACCAGGCGCAGCGCATACTCGACCAGCACGCGCTCGCCCAAGGTCACGTTATTGCTGTCCACGACGAACATGTCGCCGCCCGGCGCCTCGGCAAGTGCCGTACGAGCACTCTGGTTGGTGCCCGAGAGCTTGGCTCCCACGGTAATAATCACGGCCTCATCGCCGGCCTCACGCGCTTCGGCAATCGCCTGCGAAAAGGCGTACGGGTTGACCTGACCGGTCTTGGGCAGCTCATCGCGCTCCACAAGCATCTCGTAAAAGCGCTGGTGATCGATGTCGACGCCATCCATATACACATCGGTGCCAAAGGTGACGGACAGCGGCAGAACACGCAGAGCGGGGTGCTCCGCCGGCGACATATCGCTTGCGGAATCGGTAATAATGCGGACGGACATAACGAATCCTTTCTTGCGCAGGTCTCGCGCAGGGAATTTTGACAGCAATGTCCCGGCACGGCGTACGCGCTCAAACGGGACGATGCAGTTCTTGGCTGAAAGCTAGCGCCAGCGCGGCTCTAGATCTCGCGCAGGGTGTTGAGGATCGTGCGCAGCGATGCATACATCTGCTCGCGCTGCTCCACGCCCATGGCCTTGCCGGTGGTATCGAGCACCTCGCGAATGATGCGATCGGCCTCGCTCATGCTCTCGCCGCCCAGGGCAGTCAGGCGCACCGGAGCACGATACTTGACGGCCGCATCACCCGAGTCGTCAACCTCGACGTAGCCGCCCTCCTCCAGATGTGCCAGTGTGCGCGAAACGGCGGCACGGGTAACGCCGGCCATGCGGGCGAGGTCGGCGCCAGTCAGGCCGTCCTTGCTGCGCTCAAGATAGTACAGGCACATAACGTCGGAGCCCTTGAGGCCCAGCCTTGCGCCTTCGGACGTCTTGATACGCTGAATCTCCTTGTAGAGGCCGCTGATCAGTCCGACAAAGTCCTCAAAACGTGTCTCGTCGTTCTGCTGCATGGTGACGACCGCCTTTCGCTTACATGATGCTAACGGGTAAACATCTTAGCCGCACAAGGCAACACCCGTACCCAAATATCCCATTTGTTAACCCATCAACATAAAAACCACCACAAAGGGGACAGGCACCTTTGTGGTGGTTTGGGGCATCGAGTTTGATCCGCAGACTTCGCTACAGCCCCACGCAAGGATTGTCGCGGGTCACAAGCGTTTTAACGACAACCGTCGCTCCCAGATAGCGCTCGAGCAGCTCGGCTAAGCGATCGATCGCGGCCTGGCAATCCCCCATCCGCTCGGGCTCCACGCACTCAATCGCCAGGAAAGCATCGGCCGAATCATCGGACAACGCCGTTCGAACGCCATCGCGCCAGTTCCAGCAGCGGCATACGGCGCCCGCATCATCGATGTAGGCGAGCTCGCCGGGCAGCGTCGGGTCATCTGTCTCCTCGCCAAGCGGCAGAAATGAATCGCCACCGTCGGTCACCTTCAGGCAAAGGTCTCCCTCAATCGCGTGCAAATCCTCGCCGCCTACGGGCAGCGCGTAGGACAGCGACACCGTGTTGTAGATGTCCACCGCGGGCGTAATGTGGCCCACCGGCTTTCCTTTGAGCACGCGCTTGAGCAGGTTCTCAATTGAGCAACGCGCGCCCTTCTTGGTCTTGAATAGGCGATATGCCTCGCGCCATGCCTTAACCGGCGCATTCTCGCTGATGGTATCACTCGTCAGGTGACGCTCCGCATCGATATTGGCGCGGTCGAGCAACGCGGCAATCGCATCAACGTCCTCTTGAGGAATCTGAGCCGCGGGCTTCATGCCCTTTACGACCACAACACCGACAGCCGCCTGCGGAAATAGCTCCCAAAACGAATCCTCGGCAACGAAACTCTTCATGTGCTCTCCCTTCATAGCATGCGCCCGAGCCCGGGTGCCTAAACAAAAAGCGCTCTTACGACGGCCACCTTCAAAGTCCTACGGTGCCGCCACAAGAGCGCTTACGCTGCCCCCATCCGGAGAAGGGGGCGATATGTCAGGCGTATTGTAACCCGAGTCATTCGCCCAAGCAAAACCGCCACAAAGGTGCCTGTCCCCTTTGTGGCGGATATGGACTCGCGGCGACGCTAGTGTCGGAGTCCCAGCAGGCCGCGGCCGCGATGACGGGCGTCGGCGTGCACCTGAGCGTGCGGACCGGCGGCCTTCACGGACTCGGGCAGGTGCGAGTACTTCTTCTCGAAGTTCTCCTCGAACATCACGGCCAAGTTGTGCGCCGCCTCGTCGTAGCGCGCGGTGCTCTGCCAGTACTGGCGCGGCACCAGGATGCCGTCGGGCACGCCGTGGCACGTGGTGGGAATGTCAACGTTAAAGATATCGTCATGCACGAATTCGCTGTCCTCGATGGTACCGTCGAGGGCGCGGGCCACCAGGGCGCGCGTGTAGGCAAGCTCGATGCGATGGCCCACGCCGTAGCCGCCGCCAATCCAGCCGGTGTTGACCAGGTACACACGCGTGCGGCCGTCGGCGATGCGCTCACCGAGCATCTTGGCATAGACCATGGGGTCGAGCGGCATAAACGGCTCGCCAAACAGCGAAGAGAACGTGGGCGTGGGCTCGGTGACGCCGACCTCGGTGCCGGGGATCTTGGCCGTAAAGCCCGTCACAAAGTGATACATGGCGGCGTCGGCCGTCAGGCGCGAGATGGGCGGCAGCACGCCAAAGGCGTCGCAGGTCAAAAACAGCACGACGCTCGGAGTGGTGCCCATGCCCTTGGTCCACGCGTTGGGAATGTGCTCCACAGGGTAGGCCACGCGCGTGTTGTGCGTGACCGAGACGTCATCGTAGTTGGGCTTGCGGCTCTCGTCGAGCACCACGTTTTCGCAGATCGCGCCAAAGCGGACGGCGTTGAAGATCTCAGGCTCGTGGAACGCGTCCAGGCCCTCGCATTTGGCGTAGCAGCCACCCTCGATGTTGAAGATGCCCATGTCGGACCAACCGTGCTCGTCGTCGCCGATCAGCAGCCGCGTGGGGTTGGCCGAAAGCGTGGTCTTGCCGGTGCCCGACAGGCCAAAGAACACCGCGGTCTCGTGCGTGACGGGATCCATACTGGCCGAGCAGTGCATGGGCAGCACGTCGTCCTCGACGGGCAGCAGGTAATTCATGACGCTGAAGATGGACTTTTTGATCTCGCCGGAGTAGCCGGTACCCGCGACCAAAATCACGCGCTCCTGGAAGTTGATGACCACGGCGGCGCTGGAGTTGAGGCCCTTGATGGCGGGATCGCACTGGTAGCCCGGCGCGGCGAGCACACAGAAGTCCGGCTCGCCGGTGCGCGCGATTTCGCGGGCAAGCGGGCGGGCGAGCATCTGCTTAATGAAGAGTGCCTGGCTGGCGCGCTCGCAGGCGACGAGCAGTCGGCGCGTGTGGTTGCGGTCGGCGCCGGCCATGCCGCGGGTGACGAACACGTCGCGCTCGTTGAGGTAGTCGACGATGCCGGCCTTGATGGTCTCGTAGCTCTCGATCGAAAGCGGTCGGTTGACGGCGCCCCAGGCGATCTTGTCGTGCACGTCGGGCGTGTCAACGATAAAGCGGTCATTGGGGGAACGACCAGTGCGCTCCCCCGTCTCGATCACCAGCGCGCCGTTGGATGCCATGCGGCCTTCTTCGCGGCGGATAGCGTGCTCGACGAGCTCCGCGGCGGGTAGATCGACCAGCAGACGGGGCTGATTCTCGGCGGGATCTTCGACCAGCGTAATACCAAAGTTGGACAAAACATCTGCAGGGGTAACACCAGGCATGGGGCCTCCTTTAAAAACGCGACACGAGGACACGACGCGCACTTTACTCACGTAAAGCCCGTTGTACCCGATATGCAAAAACGTTTTTGCGGCAAGGGCGGCAAGCCCGCCCAACGGTCAAAAATCGCAGGCAAGCGGCCTAGTCATTGGGGACGTTTTTAAACGACTAATCGTTGGGGACACTCTTGAACAGGCAACAACCAAGGAGCGTCCCCGGATGCCGGCACTCGGGGACGTTCCTAAAGTGCCGGCACATAAGGAACGTCCCCGAGTGCCGGCTACTGAATGGCGCCGCCGAAATTATCGAACAACCTGTTCAAAAACACGAACGAACACCGTCGCGTCTATACTAGAGCGCAGCAATAGAAAGGACTCCGCTTTGAGCATCACGCCCATCGATAGCATTCGCCGCGCCATCGCCCGCCGCAATGGCGTCGCCGACCCCACCGTATCGGACGGGGCGCACGGGCAGGGCGGACGCATCGAGAACGGCCTGTTCCCCGCATCGCACACCGCCGAGGAGCTCGCACGAATCCAAGAGCTAAGCCAGCGTAACGCCGGCGGTCCCGACAGCAGCCAGGCCACACGCCGTCGCCGCGAGCGCGATCGCCAGCCCGGCCCCATCCACCGCATGGTCAATGCCTGGTGGAACCGCCTGCTCGGAGCCGTCTACGGCGGCGGCTTCTCCACGCAAGAAGCCGAGTACGAAGATCACGCCACCCGTCGCGACTACCTTTGGAATACCCTGGGCACCGCCGTATGGGGCATGGCGTTTCCGTTGCTCACCATCGTGTCCACACAGCTCGTGGGCGCCGAGGAGGCTGGCAAATTCTCCATCGCCTTTGTCACCGGCACGCTCATCATGATCGCGTGCAACTACGGCGTGCGCAATTTCCAGGTCTCGGACATCGACGAAAAGACGTCCTTTGCCTCTTACCAGCTCAACCGCTGGATCTGCGGAGCGCTCGCGCTGGCATGCGGCCTGGTATACAGCAGCGCCCGCGGCTACGATGCGCAGATGGCCACAATCGGCCTGGGCGTCTACCTGTATAAGGTGATCGACGGCATTGCCGACGTGTACGAGGGCCGCCTGCAGCAGGCCGACAAACTCTACCTGGCCGGCATGAGCCAAACGCTACGATCCGTCGGCGTCATCGCGGTCTTTAGCGTGGTACTGTTCCTCACGCGCAGCATGCCCATCGCCGCCATGGCCATGGGTGTTACCGCGATCGCCTCGCTCGTTCTGGTCACCGCGCCGCTCGCCCTGCTCGAAACCGAAAAATCGCGCCGCGTGAGCCTGCGCGAGGTCGGTCACCTGTTTATCCAGTGCGCCCCGCTTTTTGGCGCGCTGTTCCTGTTCAACCTTATCGAGAGCATGCCCAAGTTCGTGATGGAAGGCACGCTGGCCTACAAGTATCAGCTGTACTTTAATGCCCTGTTCTTTCCGGCGCAGGCTATTTTGTTGAGCATTGGATTTATCTATAAACCGCAGCTCCTGCGTTTGTCGAGCATTTGGGCTAATCCTCGCAAGCGTCGTCGCTTTGACCTGATTATTGTTGCCGTTATGGCACTGATCGTGGTCATCACCAGCGTGTGCGCCGCATTTATGGCAGGTCCCGGTATTCCCCTCATGAGCTTCATGTACGGCCTCAATTTTGAGCGCTACCGCACGCTGGCACTGCTGATGGTTGTCGCCGGCGGCGTCACCGCGGCCATCGACTTTCTCTACGCCATCATCACGGTGCTGCGCCATGCCGGCGACGTCACCAAAATCTACCTGATCTGCTTCGCCGTAAGCGTAGTGCTGCCGGTGATCCTGATCAACCTGCTGGGTCTGATGGGCGCCGTGGTGAGCTACCTAGCCATCATGGCCCTACTCCTGGTGCTGCTGATTATCGAATACGCCCACATCCGCCAACGCATCGAGCGCGACCGCAACCCGTACGGCGCCTAATTGGCGCAATGGGGGGTCTCGTTGCGGACGATTTGCGACACGCAAAACTAAGTGAGTAGACTTTTGCCGAATCCCTGACCACACCGGCAAAACACAAGTCAGTGACCTGCGGTTTTGTTGAGGCAAATTTGCCGGCTGCTCGGCATTTCCAAAAAAGTCTACTCACTTAGCCAGCGGGCAGCCAAAAAAGAACCGTCGCAACGTCGTTTGACTCCGTTGCGACGGTTTTTCGAGCATTTTCGCACTGCCGAGGACGCAGACGTTCCTCATTTCTCGCGCTTACCGAGCAAGAAGGCGCTATTCTCCGAAAGTAGTCAAAAAAGCTCCGTCCCAAATTAGCTACCCTTTGCACCGATTATTCGCCTGGGTTGATATTCGCGTAGAACTCCGCGCCATCATCCAGGCGCAGGATCCCGACGCGGCCGAACTCGGAGCCGGTGGCGGCGGCGCAGTCGATATCGATACGATCGGGCACGCCGGCGGTATCCTCGCCACCCAGGCGCACAATCTGCCCGCGGCCCGACTCCTCATCAAGCCCCGCCAGGCCGCCAACCTCGCAATAGCGCCCAAGCGACACCGTGGGCGTGTGGCCGCTCACCACGACCGGACCCTCGCCCTCGGCAGAAAGCAGTCCCGTCGGCGCATCCCAATAGCCGTGACGAATCCACAGCAGGTCATCGGACGACTGCACCGCGAGCATCTGCTGCAGCAGCTCGCGATCGGCACCCACCGCTCCGACGCCATCGGCACAATCGACGCCATGCTCAAGTAAAAACGCGCGCGCCGCCTTCATCTCGATTCCAGCATGTACCAGCAGATACGGGCGCTCCTCGGTCTCGGCCACCGCGTAGAGCGGCAGCGCGGCCATCCATCGCACGAGCTCCTCGTATGCCTCAAATTCCATGTCGTTGAGCTGCTCGCGCGTCGTCCAGCCACCGTTGATATCCCAGGTCTCGGCATCGAGCGGATCCTGGCCAATGATGGCATCGAGCATGATCTGCTCGTGATTGCCCTTGAGAACGCGGGCGTTAGGCAGCGAGCGCACGAGCTTAATAACGCCGACCGGATCGGGCCCGCGATCGATCATGTCGCCCAGCACGTACAGCGTGTCGTCGGACGTCAACGAGATCTTAGACAGGGCCTCGTCAAGCGCATGCACGTGTCCGTGAGCATCAGATGTCACATAGATCGCCATGGAACGCCTTTCCCTACCTTGCGACCGAAGCCCGGAACCGCAACTAAAACTTCAAGTTGAACTTAAACGTTACCCATTGTACTCCGTTGCAATAAAGCTGGAAAGGGTTTCCGAGCAGAGGCAAAGACGGCAGCCGTCTATGACGATATCGCGCACGCCCGCAATCTAACCCCATAAACCCACCATCTTTGGGTACAAATAACCGCAGGCAACTGACCGTGCCACGCCAACCACCCAGGAGCGGACACTATCCATGAACCAGATCCTTCTCTTTATCGGCCTCGTCATTATTCTGTGTCTGACCATCAAACCCGTCGGCAAAAAGCTCCCCTTCCCCACCCTGCTCATCTTTATCGCACTCGGCATGCTGCTGGGCGTCAACGGTCCGGCGCACATCGACTTTAGCGACTATGCGCTCACCGAAACCGTCTGCAGCACGGCGCTGCTGTTCATCATGTTCTACGGCGGCTTTAACACCAATATCGACCGTGCCAAACCCGTTGCCGTGCCCGCGGTACTGCTGAGCACGCTCGGCGTCGTCATCACTGCCGGCATTACGGGTGCGTTTGCGCACTTCGTGCTGGGTTTTGACTGGATTGGTGGCCTGCTGTTGGGATCGGTCGTGGCATCCACCGACGCGGCCAGCGTCTTTAGCGTGCTGCGCGAGCACAGCCTGTCGCTGAGGGGCGGCACCGACTCGCTGCTCGAGGTCGAATCGGGCTCCAACGACCCCGTCGCTTACATGCTCACCGCCGTGCTCGCCACACTCGCGGCCGGCGGCGACATTAACATCCCCGTGCTGCTGGCCAAGCAGATCATCCTAGGCGTGGGGTTGGGTCTTGCCATCGGCTGGGCATCCAGCCGCCTGATAGAGCGCGCACGCGCAACGGCCGAGGGCGCGCAGACCATCTTCTTGTTCGCGGTGGCCATCGTGGCCTACGCGCTGCCGAGTTACCTGGGCGGCAATGGCTTTTTGGCCGTGTACCTGGCCGGTATTGTGCTGGGAGCCAGCGACATTACCGGCAAGGTCGAGATGGCGCACTTCTTCGATACCCTCACCGAAATGGCCGAGATGACCATCTTCTTCTTGCTGGGCCTGCTCGTGACGCCCGCACGCCTGCCGCAAATGCTGCTACCGGGTCTGGCGCTCATGGCGTTTATGCTCTTCGTGAGCCGCCCTATCGCCGTTGGCGTGCTGCTGGCGCCCTTTAAGACGAACCCTCGCCAGGTAGCGCTCATAAGCTGGGCGGGTCTGCGCGGCGCGGCTTCGGTCGTATTTAGCCTCTTTGCCGTGGTGACCGGTATTCCCGGCGGTCACGACCTATTTGACCTGGTGTTTGTGATTGCTGTGTCGAGCATTGTGGTGCAGGGCTCGCTGCTGCCGGCGGTGGCAAAGAAGCTCGACATGATCGACGCGGAAGGCGATGTGCGCCGCACCTTTAACGATTACCGCGACGAGGACGGTATGTCGTTCGTCAAGCTCAAGGTGGGCGCGGGCCATCCGTTTGCCGGACGCTCGCTCGCGGATATTGGCAGTGCGACGGATATGCTCGTGGTCCTGGTGCTGCGCGATGGAGCGCACCCGGTGCTGCCCAACGGGGATACCGTGATCGAAGAAGGCGACCTTCTGGTTATGGCCGCGCCAACGTTTGAAGAGCGTGCCGAGGTTACGCTGCGCGAGGTCACCGTGACTCCCCACGGTCGCCTGGCCGGTCAGCGCCTGCGCGACGTGCCGCAGGGCAAGCACCCGTTTATCGTGGTGATGCTCAAGCGCGAAGGCCAAACGATCATCCCCGACGGCAACACCCAAGTCCACGCCGGCGACGAAGCTGTCATCGCCACACTGGCATCGTAGTGACCAGGGGTTAGCTAATTTGCGACGAAGAAATCAAGCGCCTAGAGAACCTCATGCCTTCGCTCGCAGATTTGGATTTGCCCGAGGAGTAAAGCACCCCTCCCCCATGTAACCATCCTGTAAATCATAGCGGCGCACTCGAGTTTTACCGTGATGCGGTCGCGCCTGACGCTGCACTGTGCTAAAGTATCCCGAACGTTCAAACGACTACGAGGGGAACTAGAAGATGGCACGTGTGCACAACTTCTCAGCTGGCCCGGCCGCGCTGCCTACCAGCGTGCTCGCCGAGATCGCCGACGAGATGATGGACTACCACGGTTGCGGCATGTCCGTGCTCGAGATGAGCCATCGATCTAGCATGTACCAGCAGATCATCGACGACGCCGAGGCAACCCTGCGCCGCCTGCTGAGCATCCCCGATAACTACCGTGTTCTGTTTTTGCAGGGCGGCGCCACGCTGCAGTTTGCGGGCATCCCGATGAACCTCATGCGCCGCGGCCGCGCCGGCTACGTCGTGACCGGCAACTTCGCCAACAAGGCGTACAAGGAAGCCGCCAAGTACGGCGAGGCCGTGCTGCTCGCGAGCTCCGAGGACGCCAATTTCGACCGCATTCCCGCCATGGCCGACATCAACGCGCGCATTGCCGCCGAGGCCGCGGGCGGCGGGCTCGACTACGTCTACATCTGCCAGAACAACACCATCTTTGGCACCATGTACCACGAGCTGCCTAACTTCGGCGACGTACCGCTGGTCGCCGATGTCTCGAGCTGCTTTTTGTCGCAGCCGCTCGACGTCGAGCGCTACGGACTCATCTACGCCGGCGCTCAGAAAAACGCCGGCGCCGCGGGCGTCACCGTGGTTATCGTGCGCGACGACCTGATCGCCGACGGTCCAGCCTTTGCGCAGACGCCGCAGTACATGGACCTTAAGACCCAGGCCGCCAAGGGCTCCATGCTCAACACGCCCAACACCTTTGGCATCTACGTGTGCGGCAAGGTGTTCCATTGGGTTGAACAGACCGGCGGACTTGCCGCCATGGCCGAGCGCAACTGGGCCAAGGCCAACCTGCTCTACGACCTGCTCGAGAACAGCAAACTATTCCACGGCACCGCACAGACAGACAGTCGCTCCATCGCCAACGTCACGTTCCGTACCGGCGATGCCGACCTCGACGCCGCCTTTGTCGCAGGCGCGGCCGAGCACCAGATTCAAAACGTCAAGGGCCATCGCCTCGTCGGCGGCATGCGCGCCAGCGTGTACAACGCCGTCACCATGGAAGACGTGCAGGCACTGGCCTCGTATATGAAGGACTTCGAAGCGCAGCATAGTTTGAGACCGCGATCTAACTAGCCCGCAACGAGCGGGCCGACCAGCCACTTCAAACCACTTGTTATAAACAAATCCGCTAAGGAGTTTTTCATGCGCAAGATTAAAACCATCGACGACATTACCAAGGACGGCAAAGTCGAATTTGGCGAGGGCTACGAGTTTGTGGGCACCGCCGAGGAGGCCGACGCTATTCTGATGCGCTCCACCGACCTGCACGGCCACGAGCTGCCCGAGGGCATCCGCGCCATCGCCCGCTGCGGCGCCGGCGTCAACAACATCCCCGTCGAGGAGTACGCCAAGAAGGGCGTCGTCGTCTTTAACTCCCCCGGTGCCAACAGCAACGCCGTCAAGGAGCTCGTCCTGGGCATGCTGGTGCTTTCGAGCCGCGGCGTCGTGCAGTCGATGAACTGGGTGCGCGACAACGCCGACGACCCCGAGATCCAGGTCGACGCCGAGAAGGCCAAAAAGGCCTTTGTGGGCCGCGAGCTCAAGGGCAAGCGCATCGGCGTCATCGGCCTGGGCAACGTAGGCTCCAAGGTCGCCAACGCCTGCGTCGACCTGGGCATGGACGTCTACGGCTATGATCCGTTCATTTCCGTCGAGCACGCGTGGGTGCTGAGCCGCGAGGTGCAGCGCGTGGGCACGCTCGAGGATCTGTGCCGCGGCTGCGACTACCTCACCGTGCACGTGCCCAGCAAGGCAGACACCATCGGCATGATCAGCACCGAGCAGATTAACCTGCTGGCGCCCGACGCCGTGCTCATCAACTACGCGCGCGAGACCATCATTGACGAGGACGCCGTCGACGCCGCCCTGCGCGAGGGCAAGCTCAGCTGGTTTAGCTGCGACTTTGCCACGCCCAAGACCGTCAAGATGCCCAATACGTTTATCACCACGCATTCGGGCGCCGGCACCGGCGAGGCCGAGGCCAACTGCGCCGACATGGCCATCAGCGAGCTCAAGGATTACCTGGAAAACGGCAACATCGCGCACAGCGTCAACTACCCCGCCTGCAGCATGGGCAAGGCGCGCGCCGCAAGCCGCATTGCCTGCCTGCATGCCAACGTGCCCAACATGATCGGCCAGATCACGGCCATTCTCGCCAAGGACAACGCCAATGTGCAGCGCATGACCAACGAGTCCGCTGGCGAGAACGCCTACACCATGTTCGACACCGATGAGCACCTGGACGGCAGCACGATCGAGGCGCTCAAGCAGATTCCGTCGATGTATCGCGTGCGCGTGATTAAATAGCGCCGGTGCCAAGCCTGCCAGACAGACCACGAAGCCCATTCGCCCCCTCCCGTTTTCACGAAACGGGGGGCGATTTTGTTGCTCCGGACGTCTTTAAAATGATACCCAGAACAAGTTTTTTCAGATAATCGATAGTGAGGCTCCAGTCGCTAAGCACGCCCGCTTTGATAAACAGCTTTATCAGGGACTTTAGTAGGTAAAAATCGGTCTCTATGTGCCGAATGTAAGTTGACTGTCTATTTTCCGAAACAACTTATTCTAGATAGCATTTTTAGGGTCCCTCCAAGGCAAAATTGAAGCCTTTTTGCGACCAGAACTCTAGCTCGCGCTACCGTTTACCCACCGCGCGACTACATTCCCGCCCAATCGATAAAAATCTCCTCACGAAGCCGCCGTTCGAGCTCCTGCTGTCGCGGCGTCTTGTCTTTCAGCGGCACATCGAGATAGGACATGATGAGCTCCATCACCACGCGGAAGGCATCGAAGTCGGCCAGCTGACCATAGGTCATCAGAACGACGGGATATCCCATGGCTTGCAAGGCCGTCGTTCGATCGGAGTCCGAGATCTTGGATTCAATGGATCCGTGAATGGCTTTACCTTGGCATTCAACCAGACACTCTCGACTGCCGTCCTTATTTGCCAGCAGGATATCGGCATAGCGCCTATCAAGCCCCGAAATCAGGCGGGCGCTGCGCGTCATACGAATCTCAACGTTATTGGTAAGGCTCAGCCCTTCGCCGCCGCGCAACCTCGTAAGGCCAAACAGCATCGAAGCCTGGACCTCGAGCGGCGATGCTGCCACCCCCGTAATGCATTTCGCGGCTCGTATGAACGATTTAGCGCCGCGGAGCCCCCGGACCTTATCGACGAACTCTGTAAGCTCAGAGAGCTCGATCAAGGGAGGTCGTTTCCACAAGTCCGTTGGATTCCCCGAGACATCCTTTACGTTTTCCCAGCCCGACCGTGCGTCACCCCACCGGCCCCCGTATGCCTGCTCAAGTGCCGACTTTACCTGAGGTGCAATCTTGCACACGGCAAAGGTGCCGCACATCTCATACATGCACATGATTAGACGCTCGTTTGAGACCGAGGAAGCCAGGGTCAGCAGGGTAAAGAGTGGGGACGCAACATCGAGGCCAAACTCCGTCTGCCGCACGGAATCAAACGGCCTCTCCCCGTTCCAAACATGCCTGACAATGCGATCGCCCTTACGTCCGCAGCTGCCCTGCGCCAACACGTGTAACGGGGTGCCCAGGAAATGCGTGACGAGCGGATGCTCACATAGGTGCTCCCTGCGCGGATCGTCCGCAGAATCGGGCAGGTCCGGCATTATTGCCAAGACCTGTGGAGGTATCCGGTGATACCGAAAGGCAGATATGTCGCACGGCATGTCGTCCATGAAGGGTACGTACCCGCTGCGTCGCTTGTGAACCCGCTCGGACGGCAAACGCGCTGGCTCGGCCTGCGAACGGTAAATACTGCCACGCCCACGTCGCGGATCTCTCAGGAGGCTTACAATCGGTTTGGAAAGCAAACTGATTGTGAGGTTGCATATGGTTGATGAGGACTTTGCCTGGCGGCTTACGCAAGGACTCGTGCGGATCGACAGCTCAGACCCGGGCGCGTATGAGGATGAAATTGAGCGCTTCATTAAGAGGCTCATTGAGCAGCAGCTGGCACAACTTGATAGTTCTGCGCTCGATGCCGTGCAGATTGAGGAGCTCGAAGTGCTGCCCGGGCGCCGCAACCTTAAAGTCACCGTGCCGGGCCAAAGCGACGAGCCGCGGCTGGTCTATATCTGCCACATGGATACCGTCACCTTGGGCGATGGCTGGGACGCAGACATCGCACCGCTTGGGGCGGTTGTGCGCGACGATAAACTCTATGGCCGCGGTGCCTGCGATATGAAGGGTGGCCTGGCCTGCGCCATTGCCGCACTGGTCCATACGCTCGAGCGCGTGGCGGCGGATGGCGCGCTGCCACGCCGCGGCTTTTCGCTCATCTGCTCGGTCGACGAGGAAGACTTTATGCGCGGCTCCGAGGCGGCCATCAATGCCGGCTGGGTCGGCTCGCGCGAATGGGTGCTGGACACCGAGCCCACCGACGGGCAGATCCAGGTGGCGCACAAGGGGCGTACGTGGTTCGAGATTGAAATGGCTGGCGTGACGGCGCATGCGAGCCAGCCTTGGAAGGGCGCGGATGCCGTCGCCGCCATGGCCGAGGTCGTGTGTTCGCTTCGTCGCGCGTTTGCGGCGCTGCCCGCGCACGATGAGCTGGGGCCTTCGACCATCACGTTTGGCCAAATCGAGGGCGGATATCGCCCCTACGTCGTACCCGACCGCGCCAAAGTCTGGGTCGACATGCGCCTGACCCCGCCGACCGATACGGCCGCCGCAATCAATATGGTCGAGCATGCCATCGCCGTCGCCGAAGCCGCCGTTCCCGGTTGCCATGGCAGCTACACCGTGACGGGCGACCGCCCCGCCATCGAGCGCGACCCGAACTCTCCCCTTCTAGCAGCGCTCAAGCGTGCCGCCGATGACGTAACGGACGCGGACACGACCGTCGGCTTCTTTACCGGCTACACCGATACCGCCGTCATTGCCGGCAAGACGGGCAACCGCAACTGTATGAGCTACGGCCCCGGATCGCTCGCGCTCGCGCACAAGCCCAACGAGTATGTGCCCCACGCCGATATCAATCGTTGTCAGCAGGTGCTAATCGCGCTCGCCGATAACGTGCTCTGGGACGCGAACGGCCAAGTTGGGGCATAATAAGCCGCGAACAAACCGACTCGCGCGTTAGGACCGCCCATGAAAGCACTTCCGTTTCCCTGCATCCGCCCGGCTCAGGACCGTGTGCTCGAGGCGCTGCCTGCGATGGGCGGTATCCTGAGCGGCAACGACGCCCTGCGCGGCGCCATTGCTGACGGCCTAATGCTCAAGGATCCAGGCGCGGCGTATTACGTGTACGAATGCTCGGGTGAGCCGGGTCGCGTGACGGGCGTCGTGGCGATTTGCCCGACGAGGGTACTTGCGGGCGGCAAGGGCGATGCCAGCGCTGACGTGGCCGCCGCTGCGCACGCGATCGCCGAACTCAAAGTTCAGCCGCGCCCCGTGTCGCTCGCCTACGAGGCGTCGCCCGTCATGGATATCATTTTGAGCGCTGCCAAAGAGGGCGCATCGCTCTACGCCGTCACCGATCCCGCGGGCATCACACATCGCGTGTGGGAGGTCAAGCGCGAGGACGCCGTCGGGGCCATCCGCGCTATGCTCGACCAAGCACCGGAGCCGGCACTGGCCGACGACCCCGCCTACGCCGCCGCTCTGACCGGGGCGTCGCAGCTGCTAGCCGATGAGGCCCGTGCCGCCGGAACGTACACCGGCAAGGAGCCGTTCAACTTTACCGTTGCCGTGCTCTTCCCCGCCGCGCAGGTCAGCGGCGCCGCGCAGCGGGTCCCGATGGGCCTGCTCACCCACCAGGTCGCGCGGTTCTAGCAAGACCAGACCGCCCAGCACAAAAATCGGCAGCTCAACAAACAGGGGGCGGGAATGCAATACATGCACATGCATCCCCGCCCCTTTCGCATGGAGCAATTATGTCGGCGACCTGCGTCGCCACACCCACGCTACCCGCGTCGCGGACCCGCTGTCGCCACCAGCGGTTCAAGCCCCAGCTCGCGCGCGTAGTCTTCCTGCGTAAAGACTTCGACCAGTTCAAACGTATCGGCCGCATCGTCAAACGCAAAATGCAGCACTGAGCAGTTGCCCGGCACGCGTTCGCGCTCGTCGGCCGCCGCGCCCCGCACGTGGTCCAAAAACTCCTTGATAGCTGAGCCATGACTTACCGCGAGCACGCACGTATGGTCCGGACGCTGCATAAGATCGGTCAGCGTCGCCACCATGCGCGTGCGCACCTGGATCTGGCCCTCGCCGCCAAACTGCCGATAGAAGTCGCGCCACGGGCGCTCGGGCATAAGCATCACGCGCTCGGCCTCAAAGTCGCCAAAGAACCACTCACGCAGGCCGTCTAGGCGCTCGTACGCCAAGCCCGGCCACAAGTTGGCGATAGTCTGCTCGGTGCGATGAAGCGTAGAGGTGTAGGCATGATTGGGCTCAATGCCGCGCGCACGTAAAAACATGCCGGCGCGCGCCGCCTGGTCGCAACCCAACTGCGTAAGCGGCGAATCACTCCACCCCTGAATGATACGCTTAAGGTTGAATATCGTCTGTCCATGACGGACCAGATACAGATCTTTATTCATAGGGGTCCTTTCGTTCGTTACCAACCCAAAAGCGAAAACGCCCCGTCGCAATAGCCAAAATGAAGCACGGCACCGTTGTCGGGCAGCTCTCCCCCGCCAGTCACATACTCAAGAAACTCCTGGCAGGCTGAGCCATGGGAAACCGCCAGCACGCAGTCGTGCTGCGGCCTGGCCATGATGCGGGACAGCGCCGCGACCATGCGCGACTGAAGCTGCACTTCCGACTCGCCGCCAAAGGCAACAGGATAATCGCCCCAGGGCTGCGGCGGCATCTCGCGATTTGATGTGCCCTCCAGCGAGCCAAAATGCCACTCACGCAGGTCATCGACCAGCTCAATGGAACGGCCCTCGCCAACGATAAGCTCGGCCGTATGCCGCGCCCGGCCCAACGGCGAGGAATACACATGATCAAAGGCCACGCCACGCGCCGCAAACGCCGTACGCGCCGTCAGCGCCTGCTCGCGCCCGCGCGCCGTAAGCGGCGAATCGTGCCAGCCCTGCAAAATGCTCTGCACATTGAGCTCAGTCTGCCCATGCCGCACCAAATACAGATCTGCCACACACCCTCCCCTCGTACCACCACAAAGGGGACAGGAGCCTTTGTGGTGATTTTGCCGCCGGATTGCACCGCAACGACGCACAACTACAGCAGCACGTCGGCAAGCGGACGCTTGGGTACGTGGTGCACCTGCGCCTCGTCGCGCCAATAATTGATGGAGCCGTCGGGGTTGGAATCGATCGCATCGATCACCTGTGTCTCGGCCGGAACGCCAAACGCCATGATCAGCTTGAGCTCATACTTGTCGTTATTGAGCCCCATGGCTTCGATCGCGCGGGGCGTAAAGGCCTTGAACATGCAGGCTGCCACCTCGGGCGTGGCGCTGCGGGCGGCGAGCATCATCGTCTGCGCGGCAATGCCCGTGTCGACCTCGGTAATGGGAGCGGCAGGCTTGCCCGGAACGGCGCGCTCGGCCAGAATCGCGATATAGCCGGTCGGGCGCTCGCCCTCGGCAGGACCCGGCCAATCCTTAAACGCGCCGGCCCATGCAAGCTCATCAAATACACGCACGCAATCCTCGGCACCGCTCACCACATGAAAACGAAGACGCTGAGCATTGGCACCACACGGGGTCAGGTGCGCCAGCTCCGCCAGCTCAAGCAAAAACTCGCGCGGCACGCGCATAGACTCGTCAAAACGGCGGCACGTACGGGCACGACGGACCAGCGCATCAAACGCGTCCAAGCCGAGCTTTTCGCAACCCTGCTTTGCCATCGATTCTGCGCTTACCGGCGCCGCGGGAACTGCTTCGTTCATAGGGACCCCCAATACAAGCCAATTGTCCTTAGGAAAATCTAACCTAAAACGTAGGCAATTACATACAGCGGCGTAATGTTCTACAGCTGTTGATTAATCCTCACTGAAGCGGGAACAAAAGTAACGATTCGGGAATGTGGGGCGGCAATTCGTCCTTCCCGCCCCATGCATCGGCGCCCTTGGGCGATACTTGTTGCAGCACTTTTGGCGTACGCCACACGGAGAGCAATGAACGCGACGTACACCACACGGAAAGGAGACATTATGGGCATCTTTAAGAACGATGACCAAAAATCGAGCCAGTTTGGATTTGACGAGAAAAGCATGGCGGGCAAAGCCGTCAAGGCCGTACGCTGGATCTACGCCATCACGGGCGTCTTAGCACTCATTGCTGGTATCGCGCTGCTTTTTGCACCCGCCAAGTCCCTCGTCTTTTTGACGACCGTCCTGGGTTTTTACTTTGTAATCACTGCTGCCATCAGACTGTTCACTGCCATTTTTGAGCCGCTGCTGCCCACCGGCTGGCGCGTGACGAGCATCATCTCCAACCTACTCATTATCTTGGGCGGCGTCATAATCCTGCGCAACCAGGCCTTCTCGACCGCGACGCTCACCACGATGGTGGTTATCGTGGCCGGCTTTGACTGGATTGTCGAAGGTGTCATGTCCATTCTGGAGTCCGAGCTTTCGTCCAACCGCGCCCTCGCCATCCTGAGCGGCGCACTTTCCATCATCGCCGGCATGTTCGTGTTTATCTATCCGCTGTGGTCGGCCAAGATGCTCGTCATCTTTAGCGGCGCCGCGCTGCTGGTGTTTGGCGTAACGCTGATTGTTCGCGCTATTCAATTTGGCAAACTGGTGCGCTAGATGCCACGAACGCTCTTTATTGATGCAGACGCCTGCCCGGTCACGCGCGAGTCGATTGACTGCGCGCGGCGGGCGGGCGTCGCCGTTGTTATCGCCGGCAACAGCACGCAAAACCTGGAACGGCACATTCGCCGCGACGACCCGCGCGATGCCGAGCACGCGCGACGCGGCTTTTGGGTCACGACGCTCGACGTGAGCGTGGGCGCCGACAGCGCCGACTTTGCCATTGTCGAACGCCTGCAGGCGGGCGACGTGGTCGTGACGCAGGACATTGGCTTGGCGAGCATGGTGCTCGGGCGCGATGCCGCCGCCATCGGTGTGCGCGGGCGCGTGTACGACAAGGCGACTATCGACATGCAGCTGTTTATTCGCCACGAGGAAAAGAAGGTACGCCGCACCGGCGGACGCACTCGCGGACCGGCGGCATTTACCAGCGAAGACCGTGTCCGCTTTAAACGCAACCTCACCGAGTTGCTGCACTAACCAAGGTAGATTTTTGGGACATGCCTAAAAATCTACCTTTTTGTTTTGCCGATTGACGCGCATCCAACGCCCAGGTCATGGCGGTGGAATTTATGGCATGTCCTAGTTTTACGGCATGCCCCAAACATCCACTTAGAACCCAAAGGCGGAAAGGATAAGGCCCCAGCCAGCGCCGATGACGTACATCATGATCAGGAACACGGCATTTTCGCGGGCGCTGCGGTTGGTGCGGAACAGCACCAGATAACCCACGCCGGCGGAAATGAGCGTGCCGGCGAGCATCGGGGCCAGCTGCAGCGCGCCTTCCAGGTACAGTTGCGTGATGACGACGCTGGCCGAGCAGTTGGGGATCAGGCCGACGAGTGCCGAGCCCAGGACCGCAAGCGTCTCGTTGCCGCGCAGGAACTGCTCGATTGCGGACTCGCCGAACGTCTCGAGCACGGCAACCAGAATCAGCGTCACCAGGAAAATGAATACCGATACCTGCACGGTGTGGGAGATGGCGCTGCGGATAATCGACAGGACAGGCGTCCCTTCGTGGGAATGGGAGTGACCGTGACCATCATGGTGTTCATATTCGCCCTCATGACCGTGATCGTGGCCATGTCCGTGTTCGTGCTCGTCCTCGTCTTCATCACAACCGCAATGGTCGCGCTCGCACAGCTCGTGGATGTGGTCGGCGCTCACGCCCGCCTCGGCCACCTCGTCGATGATGTCACCGCCAGTGTGGTCGTCGTGCGCGCAATTCACGTGGGCCGGGTTGGCCGCGGTTCCCAGCACGGTGCGGCGAATCGCCGCATGCGCGCGAGCGTTACGACGCAGGCCGCGAATGGCAGCGTCCACGATAAAACCCGTGACCAGTGCGATCAGCGCTTTCGAAGCCAAAAGCATCGCCATAGTCTGCACGGGAACCTGCTCGGCAAGCAACAGCGGCAGCATCTCATCGGAGGTCGAAAGGAACACCGCCACCAACGTGCCCAAGGTCACGACACGGCCGGCGTACAGCGTTGCTGCCATGGCCGAAAATCCGCACTGCGGCACCATGCCCAGCAGCGAGCCAACCACGGGACCCGCAGCGCCGGCGCGCTTGATAGCGCCGTTGACGCGGTCGCCCGCAACGTGCTCAAGTGTCTCGAGAGCAAGATACGTCACCAACAAAAACGGCACCAGCGACAGCGTGTCCTTGCCGGCGTCGAGCAGAATATCAATCAGTAAATCCATGACGGACGGAACCTTTCGTGTCTTTCGGCAGCATTGTAAAAGTCCTAGCGGTCAACTAGGGTATTGTAGTTGTCCCGGGCGCGGTGCCAATAGTTGCCTATGGCAAACTATCATCTCGCCATAACTCAGTAACCTCGAGCCGCACAACGCGGCCCGTCCAAGGAGTAGCATATGAACGTATCGCAAGCACTCGAATACGAGCGCCAGCCGTTTATCCCCATGTTTATCTACGGCGACCACGGCGCCATGGAGTCCGAGCGCCAGAAGGGCGAGGAGGCCCTCAAGGTGCTCGAGACCGAGTACTTTACCGCCGAGGGCGACCCCGGCTTCGACTTTGCCACCGTGCGCGACCTGGCCGACCGCAACCGCGACCTGTGCGACCAGATTGGCGAGGCGCGTCTGCGCAACGTGACGCCCGCGACGCTCTCGCGCGGCCTGTCCGATGCCGACACCTGCGCCGCCATCGGCAAGATGCAAAAGCGCACCGCCGCGTCCGTTATGCGCGAAATCCGCGGCGACCGCGACGCGCTCGGCGTGGCCTACGCCCGCAAGCCCATCCAGGGCACCGTGCTCGGTATCGACATCGAGACCACCGGCCGTGCACCCGAGCGCGGCTATATCATCAACGTGGGCTGGGAGATCATGGAGCTCACCAGCGACGCCGTCCCGCATGACGCCGAGGCACACTACTGCGGCCTGCCCGACATCTACCGCGGCGAGGATGTGCCGTTGTCGAATATCCACCACATCACCTGGGACGACATCGACGGCAAAAAGCCGTTCCGCGAGAACAAAGAGCTGCAAAAGCAGCTGCTCAAGCTTATGAAGAAGTACCCGTACATGGCACACAACGCCGCCTTTGAGGACAGCTGGTTCAAGATCCACCTGGACGGCTACGCCGAGGCACGCCGCGCCGGCAAGATCATCGTCATCGACTCGCGCCAGATCTGCCGCAGCCTGGACGCCGACGTGCGCTCGCTCCCCCGCGAGTCCGCCCCCGCCGCGCTCGAGAACTGGGCACGCCGTCGCGGCACCCTCGCGCCCGACGCCAACGAGCAGCATCTGGGTCTGGACGACACCGACCTCATGCTCCGCACGGTACAGGCCGAGTTCAACCTCAAGAACCTATTCGCGAAATAGCAACGCCTGCGACAAACACTGCTTGCTCACGAGCGGCCTCGCAGCGGGAAACACCGCAGCGGGGCCGCCCTACGTTCCACAGATAGATCTGCCATCACAAATTCTGAACCCTCATTTTGAACGATTTCGGCCAATTCCCGACACGTAATTCGTTGTCGGATGGTGATGCATCGATATCAAATGTGCAGCAATTGAGTTTTTATATGCTATAGCTAAGCTGCGAGAACATTGATTTTAGGCGTGCCAACCCATAATTGCGTCAAGCTTTTGGACAGCATTTGGTTAGGCCCCTAAAACGACTTTCCCACTCAGCGCCATCAACACGGCATTAGCTGACACGATATATACCATGAGTATCGTATTGTCACATACCACTGCAAAAGCGGTCTACCAGGCCGCGTATTCGGCGTCTGTGAAAGACACCGAGCCCTGTAACCCTGCCGCGATTTACGGATCATGTCCCACCGGAACGCTCCTTGACGCAGCCGCAGAATGGCTCACCAAACACGATGTTTCCCTCGACGCAAATGATTGCCTCGAGGTAATGGTGTTTGATCGCAGGAATGCGCGCTATGCACTGAACTGTCAATGCCACGTTTCGTCAAAACGATTCTCGAACTCACGCTTTATAGAGCTCAAAGATGGCATCTTCATTGTTGGCGTTGAGCTTTGCGCGCTTCAGGCCGCCACCTATCTCCCTTTTCGCGAACTGGTGGAGTACTACTTTGAATTGTGCGGCGTTTACTCCCTTGGAACCGGCTCTTCCACCTCGTATAACGAGCGTTTCGCGCTCACCTCGACCGAAAGGTTAAAACAGTTCTTTAATTCCATTACCAGATGCGACGGTCTGGCCTTTGCCCGAAAGGCGATCCAATGTGTGCGCGACGGATGCCGGTCTCCCATGGAAACGGCCTTTGTCATGATGCTAACGCTGCCTAAAAGCGAAGGAGGGCTTGGTATTAAGGGAATTGAGACCGATTACGAGGTGCAGGTCACCGCTGCCGCAAAGAATCTCACGAGACGCAAAAAGTTCTTTATGGATGCATATCTAAAGAAATCTCGCACAGACATTGAATACAACGGGTTTTATCATGACGCGGAAGAAGACCGCGCCATCGATGAGGAGCGCAAGAATGCGCTTGCGTCCATGGGATACGGAATCATCACCGTCAGTCGTTATTCCTTTATGCATGCCAGCGCTTTCGTTAGGGTCATGGAGGCGATCCAACGGAAAGAGGGCATACGCCCCTCGCGTCTGCCAAAAGACTTTCAAATCATGCAAGAGGACCTGAGACAGTTTGTGCTCAGAAGGTTTATAGAAGAGAAAAAGCGAATTCAGAAGCAGCTTCGCCAGGATTCCGAAGATCGTCAACGAATCGACCTCGAAAAAGCAACACTCGAAGGTATCACGCTGGATGACCCGACAATAAATGAAGTTCCGGCAATCGATGACATGCAGACTGTCGAATCCGACAGCCCATCATTTGCCCAAATAAGCAGCCTCGCGCCCGAGGGCAGAATCTTCGGGGCCGGAAGCTAGACCGGCTAACAAGGTGGGTACCCTAGCGATGTGCAAAATTGCGAGTATTCAGCAGGGTCGGCCCTCCAGCACCCACAAGTTAATCCAAATGAGAAACAAAAACGCTATCGAACGGGAACGTTAGGCAACATTTGAGGAAGACCTTGTCTGTTTACCGCCCTTGGATAACTCTTGAGCGGCTTTATTTGGCCTGGAATAGATTAACGGACCCCCTATAGTTGCAGAATACTCCAATTTTTGCACGGCGCGGGGGCACCCACCCCGGCATCGGCTATCAAAACCGCTCAGTCCGGAATCTCGTCCACTATTCCCCATCATTTTATGCGACGAATTACCTGTACGTCATTGACATATGAACATGCGCTCATATAATCGGAAATAAGTTATATGAGCGCATGTTCATATGAAAGGATATTGCAATGAGCAGCCACGCTGATGAAACAAAGACTGGCATCGAGGCCACCGAGCCGATCGTCCCCACCACCTGCTCGCCCGAGGACCTTCCCGACGAGGAGCTTCTCTACGACCTTGCCGACCTGTTCAAGGTCTTCAGCGACACCACGCGCATCAAGATTCTCTATGCCCTCATGGGCCGCGAGCTCTGCGTGGCCGACATCGCCGAGGCGACCGCAACCTCGCAGTCGGCAGTATCGCACCAGCTGCGCACGCTTAAACAGTCGCACCTGGTCAAGTTCCGCCGCGACGGCCGCAACATTCTCTACTCGCTCGCCGACGATCACGTCTACACCATGCTTAACCAGGGCATGAGCCATATCTGCGAATAGCAATCAACCACGGTATCAGCGCGGCCGGCACCCAGACCGCTAACACAGGGAAAGGAACCCACCATGAAAAAGCAGTTCAAGCTCGACGAGATCGATTGCGCCAACTGCGCGCGTGAACTTCAGGACGAGCTGGCTAAGCTCGATGGCGTCAAGTCCGTTTCGGTCAACTTTATGACCCAGAAGCTGACGCTCGAGGCCGACGACGCCGAGTTCGACGAGGTCCTGAACCGCGTCGTTGAGTTCACCGCCGACGCCGAGCCGGACTGCGAGATCATTCTCTAACCCGCGCATACGTTGACCTGCGAGGCCGCGCTTGCCGCGGCCTTTGCTCGCGAAATTATATGAGCGAGTGTTCATACACTCAAATGAGAGGTTTGAATCATGACAGCCGCCGATCCCAAAAAGAAAAAGAAGAAGCGCAAGAAGAAAGAGTCCCTTGAGCATAAGCGCAACCGCATCCTGGTAGCACTGGGCATTTTTGCCGTGGTGTACGCCCTCGATGAGCTCGGCACCCTCACCGCCGCATTCGGCACCCCGGGCGACATCTACGCCAGCTTTGTGCTGTTCCTCGTGCCGTTTTTGATTGCCGGCTACGACGTACTGCAAAAGGCATTCAATAACATCCGCCGCGGCAAGGCCTTCGACGAGAGTTTCCTTATGGCAGTCGCGACCATCGGCGCGTTTGCCATGGTGCTCTTCCCCGATACCGACCCGCACATGGCCGAAGGCGCCGCCGTCATGCTGTTCTACCAGGTCGGCGAGCTGTTCCAGGCATACGCTGTGGGCAAGAGCCGCAAGTCGATCAGTGCCATGATGGACATCGCGCCCGACTACGCTAACGTCGAGCAGCCCGACGGCACGCTCGAGCAAGTCTTCCCCGATGACATCGCCGTCGGCACCGTCATCGTCGTCAAGCCTGGCGAGCGCGTGCCCATCGACGGCATCATCGTCGAAGGCGAGACACAGCTCGATACCGCCGCCCTTACTGGCGAGTCAGTCCCCCGTCCGGCCAAAACCGGAGACGATATCATCAGCGGTTGCATCAACATGACGGGCCTCATCCACGTGCGCACCACCAAGCCCTTTGGCGAGTCCACCGTCGCGCGCGTCCTGGAACTCGTGGAGAATGCCAGCGAAAAGAAGGCGCGCACCGAGAACTTCATCACGCGCTTCGCCCGCGTCTACACGCCCGCCGTCACCGGCGCGGCCGCGGTACTCGCGCTCGGCGGCGGTTTGGTCACCGGCGCCTGGTCCGACTGGATCCTGCGCGGCCTGACCTTCCTGGTCGTCAGCTGCCCGTGTGCGCTCGTGATCAGCGTGCCGCTCAGTTTCTTTGGCGGCATCGGCGGCGCGTCCAAGCTGGGCGTTCTCATCAAGGGTTCCAACTACCTCGAGACGCTCGCCGATGTGGACACCGTCGTCTTTGACAAGACGGGCACCCTCACCAACGGCACGTTCTCGGTCGTCGCGGTGCACCCCGAGGCAGGCTATACCGAGCAGTCGCTACTCGAGGTCGCAGCCCTCGCCGAGTCGTTCTCCGACCATCCCATCGCGCAGTCGGTGCGCACCGCCTTCCAGGGCGAGCTCGATCCCAAGCGCGTAAGCGACTCCACCAACGACGCGGGCCATGGCGTGACGGCGACTATCGACAGCAAACATGTCGTCGTCGGCAACGCCAAGATGCTTGCTGCGGCCGGTATCGACGCTCCCAATTGCGAGGTCGTCGGTACGATCCTCCACGTGCTCGTCGACGGCACCTATGCCGGCCACATCGTAATTGCCGACACCATCAAGGTCGATGCGGAGCAAACGATTCTCGACCTGCACGCCGCCGGCGTCAAGCGCACCGTCATGCTCACGGGCGACCGCGAGGAGGTTGCGGCGTCTGTGGCCAAGCAGCTCGGCCTCGACGAGTTCCACGCGCAGCTGCTGCCGGGCGACAAGGTCGAGCGTGTTGAAGCGCTGCTCGCGGCCGAAAGTGGCAAGGGCAAGCTCGCCTTTGTCGGCGACGGTATCAACGACGCGCCTGTGCTTACGCGCGCTGATGTGGGCATTGCCATGGGCGCCATGGGTTCCGACGCCGCGATCGAGGCCGCCGACGTGGTGCTGATGGACGACAAGCCGTCCGACATTTCCCGCGCTATTCGCGTGGCGCGCAAGACCATGTCGATTGTTTGGCAGAACATCATCTTTGCGCTGGGCATTAAGCTGCTGATCCTTGTGCTGGCAGCGCTGGGCATCGCCAATATGTGGCTTGCCGTCTTTGGCGACGTGGGCGTGGCGATCATCGCCATCCTGAACGCCATGCGCGCGATGGGTGTCAAGAACCTGTAGCGCTCGTGGTCCCTCCGGCCGGGGCCGGGCTTGGTTTTGAAAACGTCCTCGCGCATGAGGCCCGTCTTTCCTGCTCCTGCGGAGCAACGGAAAGGCGGGCCTCGCGCTGCGGAGTGTTTTCAAAACCAAGCCCGGCCCCGGCCTGCATTGACACAGCTGGCGGTTCTTGGGCATCGCTTGCTGGCGGGGTTCCTTTGCTGAAATGGACTTGGCCGAAAGGGCCGCTGGTCCCGGTCGCTGGTTCGCGCTTTGCGTGAACTCCGCGCTACTGTGGGTCAGTTAGGCTTCTGTTTTTGGACCCGCTACATCTTCCCGCCTCAGCATCGACCTTAGCTTCTCGAAACTCTCCTCGCTCAGGCAGTGCTCCATGTGACAGCCCTCTTGCGAGGCAACCTCGGGCGTTACGCCTGCGTCCTCTAGCAGACCTACAAAAAAGCAGTGGCGCTCCCACATTTGACGGGCAACCTCAAGACCGCGTTCCGTCAGATGCACGTCGCGTTTGCCCATTTCGACATAGCCGTTGCTTTCCAGCGTCGCCATGGCCTTGGAAACGCTCGCCTTGGTTACGCCGAGGTACTCCGCAACGTCGATCGAGCGCACGGTGCCCTGACGTTCCGACAGAACGTAGATCGATTCGAGATAGTCTTCTCCGGATTCACGCAGGGCCATGGGCCGCCTTTCGCGATGGCTTCTAGTTAGCCTTTGGATACTTTTGCTTGATTTACTTTACCGCAAAAGTTGCCTATGTCTTACTACGTTGTCTAAAAAGTTAACCGTGTTTCACAAAACGCACGGGACGAAAACAAAGCGGGGACACGCCCCGCAAGGAGTGCCCCCGACTGCCGGCGCAAAAGGAACGTCCCCAAGTGCCGAATCCGTAGCTATAGCAGGCCAAAGTGCTCGGCGGCGTTGTAGATGCCGTCGTCGTCTACGGCGGTCGTCACGTAGGTCGCTGCGGCCTTCACGGTATCCTGCGCGTTGCCCATGGCCACACTTGTGCCCACGGCCGAGAACATCGACAGGTCGTTCTCGCCGTCGCCAAAGGCGATCGCCTCGCTCGCGTCGACACCCAGGCGCTCCAGCGTCGCTGCCACACCCAGGTCCTTGCCGCCGTTAGCGGGAATAATGTCGCAGAACAGGTCGCACCAGCGCGTGGTGAGCGAATGCGACACGGCGTCGGTCACGATATGCTCGTCGGCCGGATCCACAAAGGCGCAAAACTGGTAGACCGGCGCGTCAAAGGCGTGCTCAAACGGCTCCTCGTGGTAGACAATTCCCGCGTTGCTGCCGGCCGTCACCACGCGCTCGGACAGGCGGTTCACAAACGAGTTCTCGCCCTGCATGCACAGCGAGTCGTAGCGCCCCTCGGCCACCTGGTCCACAATCACCGCAACGTCGTCCGGATCGATCGGGCAGCTACGGTAAACGCCCTCGGCATCAAAACAGTGCTGGCCCGAAAGCGTAATGTACGCATCCCAACCAAGATCGAACAGCCAATCGGGCATCTGGTAGGTCGGGCGACCCGTAGCAATCACGCATGCGATCCCCTGCTCGTGAAAGCTATCGAGCACCCGCTGCGCCGACGCCGGAATCCGGTGCGTCTTAAAGCTCAGCAGCGTGCCGTCGATATCGAAAAACGCGGCTTTGATCATCCTCGTCTACTCCTCGCCCTCGAGCTTTTCGCTCGCCTCGAGCCATGCCATCTCCAGCTCGTCCATGGCGGCGTGGGCCTCGTCGATCTTTGCCTGCTGCTCGCCCAGCGCCGTGTAGTTGGTGGGATCGACCTGAGCCATCGCAGCCTCGGCCTCCTCCACGCGAGCGCGCTGCGTCTCCATCTTGCGCTCGAGCGAGCTCACCTCGCGGCGGAGCTTCTGGCGCTCGGCGTTGGAAAGACCGTTGGGCTGCCCGCTCGTCTTGGGCTTTTCGGCCGCAACCGCTGCGGCGCCGGTGTCGAACGTGCCGGTCTTGGCACTCGGTGCGCCCACGGGCTCGCCCTCGGCAGTAGCGTTGCACAGGCGCAGGTACTGGTCCACGCCGCCGGGCATATGCGTCAGGTGGCCGTCGAGCAGCGCCCACTGCTGGTCGGTCACGCGCTCCATCAAGAAGCGGTCGTGCGTCACCAGGATCAGCGTGCCCGGCCAGCCGTCCAGCAAGTCCTCGACAATCGCCAGCATGTCGGTATCCAGGTCGTTGCCGGGCTCGTCCAGGATGAGCACGTTGGGCTCGTCCAGGATTGTCAGTAGCAGCGACAGGCGGCGGCGCTGACCGCCCGAAAGATCGCCGATGCGGCTCCAGAGCTGCTGCGTCGTAAAGCCCAGACGCTCGCAGAGCTTCTCGGGCGAAGTCTCCTTGCCGTCAATGACGTAGTACTTCTTATAGTGGCTGAGCACCTCGCGAATCGTGTCGCCCATGTAGGGCTCGAGCTCCTCGAGCTGCTGCGACAGCACGCCAAAGCGCACCGTCTGGCCAATCTTCACGCGGCCGCGCAGGGGCGCGATCTTGCCCTGGATCACGTCGAGCAAGGTCGACTTGCCGGCGCCGTTCTCGCCCAAAAGACCATAGCGGTCGCCCGCGCCGATGAGCCAGGTCACATCGGTGAGCACCTGCTTGGGCGCACCATCGGTATCCGCATAGCCGGCATCCACGTCGATGACATCGATGACCTGCTTGCCTAGGCGGCTCACGGCAAGGCGCTTGAGCTCCAGCTCGTCACGCACGGGCGGCACGTCGGCGATCAGCTCGCGAGCGGCATCCACGCGAAACTTGGGCTTGGTGGAACGGGCCTGGGCGCCGCGGCTCAGCCACGCGAGCTCCTTGCGCGCCATGTTGCGGCGGCGCTCCTCGGTGACGGCGGCCATGCGGTCGCGCTCCACGCGCTGCAGGATATATGCCGAGTAGCCGCCCTCGAAGGGATCGACCTGGCCGTCGTGGACCTCCCACATGCTGGTGCAGACCTCGTCCAAGAACCAGCGGTCGTGCGTGACCACGAGCATGGCGCCCTGGCCGCGCTGCCAGCGGGCCTTTAAGTGACGCGCAAGCCAGTTGATTGTGCGCATGTCCAAGTGGTTGGTGGGCTCGTCGAGCATGAGCACGTCGTAGTCGCCGATCAGCAGGCGCGCGAGGTCCACGCGACGGCGCTGACCGCCCGAGAGCTCGCCCACCATGCCCTCCCAGGGCACATCGCTAATAAGACCGGCCAGAATCTGGCGCGTACGCGGGCTCGACGCCCACTCGTACTCAGGCGTGTCGCCCACAACGGCATGATGCACGGTATCGGTGTCGACAAGCTGGTCCTTTTGGCCGAGCAATCCGATCGTCGTGCCGCGGCGGTGCGTCACGCGGCCGTCGTCGGGTTCCAGCGTGCCGGCGAGTACACTCAGCAGCGTCGACTTGCCGTCGCCGTTTTTACCGACGATACCAATGCGGTCGCCCTCGCCCACGCCGAGCGTCACGCTATCGAAAATATGCTTGGTGGGAAACTCTAGGCTGACGGAATCGCATCCCAAAAGAATCGCCATATGCCCTGCTCCTTCGTAGAAATTCAACGTTCTCCATGATAGCGAAAACCACCACAAAGGGGACGGGCGCCTTCGTGGTGGTTTTGGGCAAGCGCACCAGCACACGACACAAAAAGGCGGGCCATCTCCCGCAAGAGATGACCCGCCTCTCCAATCAGTCCCGCGGCAACCGTGGCCGCCGCGGGCCTCAAGCATGTCCCGGACTAGGAGAACATGCCGGTGAGGTAATCATTCAGCCGCTTATCCTTGGGCCGTTGGAAAATCTCGTCGGTCTCGTCGTACTCGACCATATCGCCCATGTAGAAAAACGCCGTGCGGTTGGACACGCGCGACGCCTGCTCCATGTTGTGCGTCACGATGACGATGGCGCGGTCGGCCACGATCGACGACATGAGGTCCTCGATCGCCAGCGTCGAGATGGGGTCGAGCGCCGAGCAGGGCTCGTCAAACAGGATTACGTCGGGGTTGAGTGCCAGCGTGCGCGCGATGCACAAACGCTGCTGCTGACCGCCCGAAAGCGCGTAGGCGCTCTTGTCGAGCTTGTCCTTGACCTCGTCCCACAGGGCCGCACCGCGCAGGCTTTCCTCGACCATGCGATCGAGCTCGTCGCGGTCGGTGATGCCGTGGCGCTTGGGCGCAAACGTGATGTTGTCTCGAATGGACTTGCGGAAGGGGTTGGGCTGCTGAAACACCATGCCAATGGACCGGCGCAGCTCGTAGGTATTCTCGGTCTTGGTGTTCACGTTGCGTCCGCGGTAGCTGATCTCGCCCTCCACGCGGCAGCCGCGAATCTCGCGATTCATCAGGTTGAGGCTGCGCAAGAAGGTCGACTTGCCGCAGCCCGAAGGCCCGATGAGCGCCGTGATCTCACCCTTGTGGAAGTCGAGCGACGTATTGTGCAGCGCATGGTGGTCGCCATAGTACACGTTGACGTCCTTGGTGGAGAGCACGACCTCGTCGCTCACGGCCTTGCCGCTCACGCGAACACGTTTCTCGCTCTCCCCCACGCTCGACAAAAAGTCCTGGGTGTCGGACGATGCCGCCTCGGTTGCGGGCGTCGCATTCGTCTCGCTCATTCGGCCGTCATCCTCCTTGCCAGTTGCTTGCCCACGATACGGGCGACTACGTTAAACAGCAGCACGCAAATCATCAGCAGTGCCGCAGTGCCCCAGACGATCTGCTGGGCCTCGGGGCTGCCCTCGCCATAGATCTTGTAGATGTGCACGGCCAGCGACTCGCCGGGACGGAACACGTTCCAGGCGCAGGTGGGGCTCGACAGGTTAAAGCTCAAGAAGTTCAGGCGAACCGGCGAGCTCATGCCCGAGGTAAAGAGCAGCGCCGCGGCCTCGCCAAACACGCGGCCGGCCGAAAGCACGATGCCGGTCACGATGGCGGGCATGGCCTCGGGAATCAGGATGTGCAGTGTGGCCTCCCAGCGAGTGAGGCCCATGGCCAGGCATGCATCGCGCTGGGCCTGCGGCACGTCCTCGAGCGCCTGCTGAATCACGCGCACCAGGATGGGGATGTTGAACATGGTGAGCGCGACGGCGCCGGAGATGATGGAGTACTTCCAGCCCAGCTGCACCGAGAACACCAGAAAGCCGAACATGCCTACGACAATGGAGGGCAGCGAGGACAGCGTCTCGATGGCGGTCGAGGCGATGTCGCGAATAGGCCCATCGGGCGCGTACTCAACCAAAAAGACCGCGCCGCCCAGGCTGATGGGCACCGAGATGATCAGGGTGATCAGCAGCAGATAGAACGAGTCGAACAGCTGGTAGAGCACGCCGCCCTGCGTTCCGTTGGCGCGTGCGGGCTGCGTGAGAAAGCCCGGCTGGAACAGCGTCGAGATACCCTCGAACAGGATGTAGACCACCATGGAGACGACGATAAGCATGACGATGGCGACAATCGCCGTCAGCACGCCCGTGGCGATGCGGTCCTGCTTTTGGACAAGCCCGAGTCTCGCCTCGTCGATGTGGATGCGCGTGCTAGCCACGAGCCTTCGCCCCCTTGCGGCCAATGAGATGGATGATCAGGATAAAGATGAGGCTCATGCCCATCAGCAGCAGACCGAGCGCCCACAGGACGTCGTCCTGCGCCGAGCCCTCGGCATAGACCGCCATGGACGTGGTGAGCGTGGTGGTGATGGTAGACGCCGGCGACAGCAGCGACGTCGGCATGGCCTCGATGCCGCCAATGACCATGCGCACGGCGAGCGTCTCGCCAAAGGCGCGGGTCATGCCAAGGATGACTGCGGTCATGAGCGAGGGCATGGCGGACTTGAGCACCACGTGCCAGATGGTCTGCCAGCGGGTGTAGCCCAGCGCGAGCGAACCCTGGCGGTAGCTATCGGGCACGGCGCGCAGGCCATCGACCGAAAGCGTGGTCATCGTCGGCAGAATCATGACTGCCAGCACGATAGCGCCGGGCAAGATACCCAGACCCGTGCTCACGTGGAAAACGCTCTTCATAAGGCCGACGACCACGTGAAAACCGATCAGGCCAAAGACGACCGAGGGAATACCGGTCAAAAGCTCAATGAGCGGCTGAAAAACCTTGGAGCCAAACTTAGGCTGAATCTCGACCGCAAAGATGGCAGAGCCGATGGCGATGGGCAGTGCGATGAGCGTGGAGAGCACCATGACCGCAAACGAGGTGACGATCAGGGGCAGGGCGCCAGTGTAGGGCAGGCCGTTTTCGGCCGTGTTGGCCAGGTCCCACTTGGTACCGATAAAAAACTCGACGATCGAGACGCCGTCCTTGAAAAAAGCCGAGAGGCCCTTTTGGGCGACCATAAAGATGAGCGCGGCAACGACAAGCGTCACGAGCGCTACGCACGCACCCGTGACGCCCAGGCCCACGTTCTCAAGCTCGCGCTTTGGCAGCTGTTTTGCCATTGCAAACCTTTCCGGGGGCGATTACTTATTTAGCGGAGACCTTGCCACTGGCGTCCTTGACGACCTTCATGGCAGAAACGGGAATAAAGCCCTGCTCCTCGACGAGCTTGCCCTGGACGTCGTCGGAAAGCATGAACTCCAGGAAGGCCTTGGTGGCCTCGTCGGCGTCCTTAGCACAGTACATGTGCTCGGTCGCCCAGATCTTGAAGGAGTCGTCGGTGACGTTTGTGCTCTTGGGCTCGACGCCCTCGACCATGATGGCGTTGAACTTGGAGTCATCGAAGTGCGAGAAGTCAAGGTAGGAGATGGCGTTGTCGGTGCTGCCCATCTGAGTCTGGACATCGCCGGACTTGTCGAGCTCGGCGTCGCCCTTAAAGTCGACGGCCTCGTCGCCAAAGACGGCGGCCTCGAAGGTGGCGCGGGTGCCGGAGCCGGCCTTGCGGTTGAGAACGACGATCTTGGCGTCGTCGCCGCCGACCTCCTTCCAGTTGGTGATCTGGCCGGAGAAGATGCCCTTGAGCTGCTCGAGGGTCAGGTCGTCGACTGTCACGTTCTTGGAGACGACGGGGCCCATGCCCACGACGGCGACCTCGTGGTCGACGAGGTTCTTGACCTGGTCGGTCTCGAGCTTGGTCTCGGCGAAGACGTCGGAGTTACCGATAGTGACGGTGCCGGCGGCGACAGCGGTCAGGCCCTTGCCCGAACCGTTACCCGAGCCAGAGACGGAGACGTCCGGGTTGGCATCCATGAACTTCTCGGCAGCAGCCTCGACGAGAGCCTGGAACGAGGAAGCGCCGTCGTAGGTCACCTCGCCCGAGACGGACTCGGCAGCAGCGGCGCTGCCCTCAGCAGCGGTGTTGGCGGCGTTGGAGCCGCCGCAACCAACGAGACCGAGACCGACGATGCCGGCAAGACCACCAGCAAGGCCGAGGAACTGACGACGAGAATAAGCCTGATCGAGCATGATCTTCCTTTCATACATGCGACTCGCGGGCACCCTGCCCGCTTTGCTGTTTGGAAAGATACGGTCTCGATCGGGCGACGACCGCCTTATCTGCGGTTTCTTACGGACATTTGATAGACCCTTACCGCAAGCTCTGCCCAGCCTTTACAAACGGATAACAAACCCGCCACCAAGCATGACCCGCCTTTTACACCAATAAAAACAAAGTTGCGGTGAAATAGTTCCTGCTTGGCCATCAAATGGCCCATTCTAGGAACTATTCCACCGCAACTTAAAAAGCCCGGACGAAAGGGGTGCTAAGTTGTTAAAACGCCGCAGCCTTAAAGCTCAAGCTCGTTCAAACGTAAGATCGCCACGATATAAATCTTGAGCGCCTGCTTGAGCTGTTCCTCGTTGGCGCACTCATTGGGGCCGTGCATCTGGCCGCCCCATGCGGGCAGCTCCAGGCCGGTCTCCTCGGGGCCAAACGAGACGGCGCGGGCAAAGTTGCGTGCGTACGTGCCGCCGCCCATGGCAAAGGGCTCAGCATGCTTGCCCGTAAACTCGTTATAGGTATCAATAAGCGCCTTCACGGCCGGATCGTCGGCAGAGACCGAGAACGGCACCTTCGCACGACCCACACGGCACGTCACGCCAAAACGGCCCACGAGCGGATCGAGCTGCTCGCGGATGGTATCGGCACTCGTGCTGTCGGGGAAGCGCACGTCGATGACCTGCTCAATATGGCCATCCGCCACGCGGATGACGCCAGCGTTGCAGGTAAGCGGGCCAAACGCCGGACTCGTCGCATCGATACCTAGGCCGCGGCCATAGGCATCCGCATGCACAAAGGCCAGGAACTTGACGAACTCGTGCTCGGCAGGCGTCAGCAGGCGCTCGTCGCGTGCACCAAACGCGTCTTCGGCCTCGCGCAGATACGACACGATCAGGCCGACGGCGTTGATGGTGCCCTCAGGCATCGAAGCGTGGCCGCCAATACCGTGGGCGAAAATCTGCGCATGCCCGTTATCAAGCGCCGTGATCTCCAGGCGGTCGGCGTTCTCAACGGGCGCCGGCAGTTCATCGGCGGCAATCGCGAGCTCGCAGATGGACTGCGACGGAATGGCATTGCTCGCCTCGGAGCCGCTCCACGACACGATGCGCCCGCCGTCGATCTTGGGACTCACGAACGTCGCCCCAAACTGGCCCTTCTCGGCATTGCAGACCGGAAACTCGGCATCGGGCGTAAACAAAAAGTCGGGGTCTGCGTGGTTCTCCAGATAATGGTGAACGTCGGACATGCCCACTTCCTCATCGCAGCCCAGCAGCGCGCGGAAAGTATAGCGCGGGGTAATGCCGTGCTTGAGCAGATAGGCGCCGGCGTAGAGTGACAGCACCGCCGGACCCTTGTCGTCGATAACGCCGCGGCCGAGCAGCCAGCCCTCGCGACGCTCCAGCGCAAACGGGTCGGTGTTCCAGCCCGGGCCGGCGGGCACCACGTCCACGTGGCAGATGGTCGCGAGCTGCTTGTCGCCGCGGCCAGGGATATCGGCAATGCCCACATAGCCCTCGTCGTCGCTCGTCTGATAGCCAAGCTTCTGCGCGATGCCGAGCGCACAGTCGAGCGCGTCACGGACCGGGCGGCCAAACGGCGCGCCGGGCTCTGCATCGGCAGAAACTGCCACGGACGGATAGCTCACCAGCTGCTCGATATCGGCGACGACATCTTCCCAGACCTCGTCGACATACTCAGCGACGCTCTGCTCCACCTGATTCATAGACTGCCTCCTTACCAATGAGCGGCAAGCGTACCCGCCCCTCACATTTAGTTCCTAGATAGAGAAAAGTTTAGCAAGCTCGGCCACCGAGTGCACCACTGCATCGGCACCCGCCGCCTCATGCTCACCCGGCGCCGCCGCGCCCGAATAGATGCCGATGCACGGCACGCCCATTGCGTGCGCGCCCTCCACATCGTTAAAGCGATCGCCGATCATCACGGCATCGTCGGCCGTCGCGCCGAGCGCCGCCAGGGCATCGCGGACCGAATCGGCCTTGGTCTCGCGTCCCTGCGGCGGATTCATGCCAATCACCGCCTCAAACTGAGAGAGCCCGAGCTCATGCACCATGTCGATGCACTTGGCCTCCATGCGCGACGTCGCCACGGCCATACGTTTGCCTTGGGCGACCAACCCATCCAGCAGCTCGGGGACCCCATTGAACACGGGATACTCCTCCGGTCCCAGTTCATCAAAAAAGGCGCGGTACTCATCGGCCACCACAAGCGACTCCTCGCGGGAAAAGCCGTAAAAGTCGTGAAAGCTCTTCCACAGGGGCGGCCCGATCATGCGGCGCAGATCACCCATCTGCGTCTCCGAAAACCCGCGCGCAGCCAGCGTCTTGCGCGTCGAGGTCATCACTGCCCGACCCGTATCGGCCACCGTGCCGTCAAAATCGAACAGCACGACCGGCCGTCTGCCTATCTCCAACGCCTCCATCGGCATTCCTCTTCCCCAGTTGATGATTTCCACACCGACACTTCAAACTGTTGACTATTCAACAATTGAACCTAGTAATGTGGAACGACTCCACTATACTTGTCGCACTTTGCTTTCAGAAGGCGGCGCTGCCGCGCCCCAACGAAAGGTGCAATTATGTCTTTTGCCATCATAACCGACTCCACGTCGGACATCTCCCCCGCCCGCGCCCAAGAGCTCGGCATTTACGTGATTCCGCTGCATGTGATTATCGAGGGCGAGGACCTGCTCGACCAGGTGCAGATTACCGCCGAGGAGTACGTCGCCCGCATGGCCGGCTCCGAGCAGCTGCCGCACACCTCGCAGCCGAGCGCCGGCGAGTTCAAGGCGCTGTTTGACCGCGTACGCGCCGATGGCCACGACAGCGCGATCTTTATCTCGCTGTGCAGCGAGTGGTCCGCCTGCTATTCCAACGCATGTCTGGTCGCCGAGACCCACGAGCTCGACGTGCGCTGCATCGATTCGCGCACCGGCTCGGGCGCCGAGGGCCTGCTGGTGGAGTACGCACTTGCCATGCGCGAGGACGGCCGCAGCTTGGACGAGACCGAGGCGCAGATCCGCGCGACGCTGCCCGACGCCCACCTGCTGCTGATTCCCCGCACGCTCGAGAACCTGGTCAAAAACGGCCGCGCCCCCAAGCTCGCCGGCCAGCTGACGCAGATGCTCAACATTCGCCTGGCCGTTTCGCCGGAGTGGAAATCGGGCGAGATCAAGGCAATCAAAAAGGGCCGCGGCGCCAAGCGCATCGTCGCCAACACCATGGAAGATTGCCTCGCGTTTTTGGACGAGCACCCGGGCTCAAGCGTGCGTGTGCTCACGACCGGCGCCGCCGAGGAGCAGGAGCTTGTCAACGAGGCACTCGCGGGCCAGGATTACGTAGACGCCGGCACTGGCCCCATCGGCTGCACCATCGCCACCCATGTAGGCGTCGACGCCATCGCCATCAGCTACTGTCCTCGTTACCAGCCCATCCACTAGGGGCACCTTTACCACTTGCGGTGGAATAGGAACTGTTTTTGGCTTATCAGCCGCAAATCAATCCCTATTCCACCGCAACTTAGAAATCGGCGATCAGCCCAGCGGACCCTGAAACAGTTCCTGATGAGTGCCCATTCTCACCAGCCTAATCACTGGGTTAGTCTTATGGGGAAGATAAAGAACGACCACATCGACCAAGCCATCGGATAGGTGGAAATCGATGTGGCCGTTGTAGTTTCCGCCCGGGTTTGAGAGCTCGTGGGCGCCATACTCCGCCGGAAGTGACCCATGAGCCACAAGCTCTGCAACCGCCGCTTTAAACTCACTTTTTAGCTGCGGATGCATGCGCATCGTTCGTTTGTAGTCCACCTTAAATTGAGCCTCGACTTTAATCTCGAACATCGCTATTCCTCATCGAGGAATGACATAAGCTCATCAGCGTTATTGAATGACAGGCTATCGTCCGGCAAAATCCCCAGCTCATGAGCCTCGGCGATCACCATGGCGCGCCTCGTCACCTCGTTGGGCACCTCCGCCCTTCCTACAATCTCAAAAGGAATCTTTCGCTGATTTACTAGCTGCCGAACGGCAAGATTGAGATAGGAATTGAGGCTGAGGCCGACCGAATCCAAGAACTCAGTCGCCTGCTCCTTGAGCCCCTCTTCGATTCGAACCGTCGTAGGCTTAACTGTTGCTGTAGACATTTGCGACCTCCTCGCCCTCGTCTTTTACACCAGTATACCCAATATAAATGGCAATCTGATGTTAGATAACATCAGATTGCCATGCGTATTCATGTCGCGTGGGCACGATTGATCTACATCAGCCCGCTGAGCGCAATGTCAACGGCCTCGTTGAGGTCGTCGGTAATGTGTACCAGATCCGGATCGAGCGGACTGATCATGCCGGCGTCCATCACCGGACCGTTGAGCCAGTCGAACAGGCCCTGCCAGTACTCGCTGCCCACCAACACGAGCGGCATGCGCTTGACCTTGTGCGTTTGCACCAGCGTGAGAACCTCGAACATCTCGTCGAGCGTGCCAAAGCCGCCGGGAAATACGATGGCGCCCGAGCTGTACTTAACGAACATGGTTTTGCGCACAAAGAAGTAGCGGAAGTCCATGCCGAGGTTCACGTATTTGTTGAGCCCGTGCTCGTGCGGCAATTCAATGCCTAGGCCAACTGACTTGCCGTTGACACTCGCCGCTCCCCTGTTGGCCGCTTCCATGATGCCAGGGCCGCCACCGGTGATGACCGCCACGCCACGTTGCGCGATCTTGCGCCCGACGGTGCGCGCCGCCTTGTAGAGCGGATCGGTCTTGGGCGTGCGGGCGCTACCGAAGATAGTCACCGCAGGTCCAAGCTCGGCAAGTGCGCCAAAGCCATCGACAAACTCTGCCTGAATTCGCAGCACGCGCCAGGGGTCGGCGTGCAGCCAGTCAGTCGACTCCTCGGGCGCCAGCAGGTTGGCGTAGGTGTTGTCCTTAGGAATCATGGGGCCGCGCATGACCACGGGGCCGCGGCGGTACGTCTCGTCGTAGGCAGGCTCGCCCTCGACGTTCTCATTCTTAATCATGGGTACTCCTATCGAGAAAAAGAAAAACGGGCGGGGTCGACGCCATGCGTCAAACACCCGCCCGAACATCAACTATTCGGTATGGTACCCACGATGCATCAAGCACTTACAAGCTATCGGCCAGCGGTCGCGCAGCCGGTGTCAGCGAATGTGACGACCGGCTGGCGCTCGACCATTGCCGTTGCCCACGCTCTGCAAGCGTGTCTGTCGCCCTTAGTAATCCACCGCGGCAGGACTATTCATCCAATCGCTCACGAATGCGCCGTAGCGGCCCTCGATAATGGCCTGGCGGGCACGCTGCATAAGGTTGAGCAGGTAGTAGATATTGTGCATCGAAAGCAAAATGCCGCCGAGCATCTCCTTCTGCGTGACCATGTGGCGAATGAGCGCGCGGCTGTAGCCGCCCGTGCACACCGGGCAGGTGCAGGTGGGGTCGATGGGGCCGTCGTCGTGCGCAAAGCGCGCGTTACGGAAGTTAAGGCGACCTTCACTGGAGAACGCCGTACCCATGCGACCGGTGCGCGTCGGCAGCACACAGTCGAACATGTCGATGCCCACGCCCACGCCGCGTACGAGCGTGGTGGGGTTGCCGACACCCATCAGGTAGCGCGGCTTATGCTTGGGCATGTACTCGCTCACGAGCGGCGCCAGGGTCTCGAACATGGTCTCGTGATCCTCGCCCACCGAATAGCCACCGATACCATAGCCCGGGAAGTCGCCGCACTCCTCCAGATGGCGCAGCGAACGCAGGCGCAGATCCAGGTGCATGCCGCCCTGAACGATGCCAAAGAGCGCCTGGTCATCGCGGGTATGCGCCTTATAGCAGCGCTCGGCCCACATGCTCGACAGCTCAACGGCGCGCTCAACGTAGGCGCGCGTGGCGGGATAGCCCGGGCACTGGTCGAGCTGCATGCAGATATCGGAGCCGAGTTTCATGGCGATTTCCATGTTGTCCTCGGGCGTCCAAAACACGTGGCGGCCGTCGTAATCGTTGACGATAAAGCGCACGCCCTCATCGGTGAGCTTGACGGCATCGTTGTGGCTGAAGACCTGGAAACCGCCCGAGTCGGTGAGGATGGGGCCGTGCCAGTTCATGAACTTGTGCAGGCCGCCCAGCTCGGCGATGGTATCCTCGCCGGGACGCATGGACAGATGATAGGTATTGGCGAGCACGATCTGGGCGCCGAGCTTCTTGACAGTCTCGGTAGGAATGCCCTTGACGTTTGCCTTGGTGCCCACGGGCATAAAGATCGGCGTCTCGATGTCGCCGTGCGGGGTGTGCAGTACGCCGGCGCGCGCGTGCGTCGTCGGATCCTCGGCAATCAGGTCGAATTTAAAAAGGTTCTGGTCCATAAACTGGAACTCCTTGGTTGCGGTTCATACGCAAACCATTATACGGGCAACCCGCAAGAAGCACCGACTCGACAGAAACTGGTGCGAGAAGGATACGGCAGGGACACGGCAAATGAGCGTGGATTTTTGGACGCTTACCGGATGAGCGTGGATAATCTCCCACTTTTGCCCAAAGCACAGCCCAAAAACGGGAGATTATCCACTTTCATTCTGCGGGCACTCATTTAAGTACGTCCCCGATGAGTGGAGCTATTTACCAGCCACGCCAACGCCGATGTTTTGGCAACGCCGATGTTTTGACAACGTCAGCGAGCGGTCACCAGGGCGAACAAATTGGCATGAAAAGAGGGCGGCATTGACCTTCTGGTCATGCCGCCCTCTTTGAATGACAAGTTGTCGCCCTGGTGACCGCGCAGCGTCGACCCGTTACGCGGTTTGGTAAAACCGCGTAACCCTACGGACGCTGGCCCATGCCACCCTCGAGGGTGACGGTCTCGCCGTTCATATACTTAAAGTCGGGACCGCAGAGCTGAACGACAACGCGGCCGATTTCCTTCTCGACGTCGCCGTAGTGGCCTGCCGGCGGCATGTGGACGTTGGCCTTGAACGCCTCGGGATAGGCATCCTGGAAGTTCTCGAGCGCGGCGGTCCAAGCAAGCGGGCAAACGATATTGACGTTGATGCCGTCCTTGCCCCACTCGTTGGCGGCAACGCGAGTCAGACCACGGATGCCTTCCTTGGCGGCGGCATAGCTGCACTGGCCGTAGTTGCCAAACAGGCCGGCGCCCGAAGCAAAGTTGACCACGGAGCCCTTGGTCTCCTTCAGGTGCGGATAGGCCTTCTGCATGTACAGGTAGGTGGCATACAGGCCAGAGTAAATGGCCAGGTTAAACTGATCCATGGTGTGATCGGCAATGGTCACGCCCGAGGCGCTGGCCTGAGCGTTGTTGACGACGGCGTCGATGCGACCGAACTCCTCAATGGCCTTGTCGATGACGTTCTGGACGACAGCCTCGTTGTCCTGACCAGCAGAAACATCGGCCTGAACAGGCAGAACCTTGACACCGTACTCGGCCTCGAGGGATTCCTTGGCGGCCTCGAGCTTGGCGACGTTGCGGCCGGTGATGACGAGGTTTGCGCCCTCCTTGGCAAAAGCGATATCGATGCCGTAGCCGATGGAACCAGCGGAGCCGTCCTTAAGCGTGGCCTTGCCGCCGCCGGTAACGATCACGGTCTTACCAGTGAAAAGTCCCATACAAAGTCCTTTCAAATCGCGACGGGCCTGCCCGTCGACTGCGCGCATCCAACTTCACGCGCCAAAAGCTGAAATGCAACTTTAGCGGGTTCAAGCGAAAAATAAAGCCCATGGCAGGCGAACGGCGCAACGTCTTTCGGCGAAGGGAATGTCAAGTACAAACTGGATAAAGTGGCCGAGTTTTTGCTATCGACGCGAGCCATCGAACACGTTTTGAAACTTTGCTGCAGCGCGCGGGATGTCGGCGCGAGACTTTATCATAGGGTGACAAACAACGATGAGGAGCACATGCCTATGACAGACGAGCTGGACCCCCAGACTCAACAGCATATTGATAATTCCGCAGACGTCACTGCAGATGCTGACGCTGTGACCTGCGATGATATTGGCCTCGACGACCCCATCTTAGACGAAAGCGCTACGGCGGAAACCCCCGGCGCCGAAGATGCAGGCGAGCAAAACGACGATGCGCCCGCTCAGGACGACCACCCCATACAGGATGCTGCTCCGCAAGCTGCGGGCCCTATCGAGGTTTCTTCGGAAGAAGAGCTCGACGCCGTCATGGACTCCATGATGGATGCCGTCAAAGCGATGAAAGACGCCGTGGCCGACGCCGACGTGGATGCCGAGGAAGAGGAGGCCGCCGAGGCCGCCTCGACCTTTGTGCCCGGCGAGACCCCCGTTGCCGATCAAGGCAGCACCATGCCCTCGTTCCTGCAGCTCGAGCACCCCACAATTGGCGCCGACGCGGTCGATCCGCACGCAGCAGGCTTTTCTGTGGTCGAGGGCGGCACCGGCAACATCGCCGCGCCGCAGGCTGCCGATTCGGACGCTGTCGACACCGCTCGCCCGACCGCCCCGCACTCCCCCGCCGCGAGCCGCGATCTGGGGACCGCCGTCTCGAACACTGCGAACGCCGTGGGCACCTTTATCGCCCAGGGCGCCTCGGCCATGCGCGAGATGAACGCCGCGAAAAAGGCACTTGCCGATGCCCGCGCCCACCTGGCCGAACTTGAGCAGCGCATTGCCGATCAGGCCGAGGAACTCGAGACGCGCCAGGATATCGCAGACCGCTACGACCAGATCGTCGCCGACCAGCGCCAGGCGATTGCCACGGCCCAAAAGACTGCAGCGGCCGCCGAGATTGACCGTGATGCCCACGCCTCCAAAGCGACAGAGCTCAAGGGTCAGCTCGAACAAATGAAGACAGAGGATGACGCGACTGAGCTCCGCCTGAAGGCCGCGCTCGACGCCGTGGAGGCCCGCGAGGCGAGCTCTCGCGAGACCGGCAACCGCCTCATTCGACGTCTTGAGGATTCCAAGCGCATCCGCGACAAGGTGAAGGCCGAGCGAGACGCCGGCATTGCGGCCGCACAACAAACCGTCGACGCCACGCGCGCCCAGCTCGAGACGCTGCGTCATGAGTATGCCGAGCTGCAACGCAATCCCTCGGCAAATCCCGCCAACTATACGGTGCGCACCAGCGAGCTCTCGATGCAGATCTCCGACACGGCAGATGCCCTGCGTAAAGCCGAAGAAGATGTCCCGCGCATCACCGCCGACCTTGAGCACTCGCTTGCCGCAGCCGAGCAGGCCGTCGAGCAGGCTCAAGCCCCTATCGCCGACGCAAAACGCGCGCACCAAGCCGTGACGACCGAAGCCGATGCCGCGCGCGACGAGCTGCAGACGGCGAAAACTGCCGCCGCAACTCGTCAGCGCGACCTGCGCGAGAAGATCACTGCCGAGGACAAGGCACGCCGCCAACAGGAGCAGACCATCGCCAACGCCCAAGCAGATGCCGCACATGCGCAGTCGATCATCGAACAGGCGACCGAGGTGCACGACCACCCAGAGATCACCGAGTCGCTTGCAGGGTCCTTGGCCCGAGAAAAAGCCGAACACACCGAGACCGAGCGAGAAGTCGCCCAGCTCGAGGCTACCGAGGATGACGTACGAGAGCGCACCCGCGACTCACGCATCAAATTCACCGGTGCCATCGTCTGCATCGTCGCCGTAGTTCTCGTGATCATCTTGATCTGGCTGTTCGCGAGCAAGTAACCACTCCCCAACGATTACAAGGAGTGTCCCCAAGTGCCGGCACAAAAGGAACGTCCCCAAGTGCCACATTGACAGCCAAGGCAACGCCGATGTTTTGGCACCGACAGCGAAAACCCGCCAGAGCGAGCAAGGTGCCTTGAAACAAGGCGGCATTGACCTTCTGGTCATGCCGCCGAAGTTGAAAGGCAGATTGCCGCTCTGGCGGGTTTGCAGCGTCAACTGGTTACGCGGTTTGGTAAAACCGCGTAACTACAAAGGTCGCGCCCTTGAAGTTGAACGTCAGATTGTCCAAATGCGGCCCGCGCAGCGTCGGCCGGTTACGGCGTTTGGAAAACGCCGTAACCTACAAAATGAGCATGGCGTCGCCAAAGCTGAAGAAGCGGTAGCGCTCCTCGATGGCGGCGGCATAGGCATCCATGATCTGGTCGCGGGTGGCAAGCGCGCTTACGAGCATCATGAGCGTGGAGCGCGGCACGTGGAAGTTCGTGATCAGCGCGTCGACCACGTGATAGGTCGAGCAGGGCATGAGGTAGAGCTGCGTCGTGGCGTTCTCGCGCACCACGATGTCACCGCGGCCGAGCGTGTCGGCGCCGTCCTCGCGGCCTTCAAAATAGCGCGCCGTCACAGCCGGATCGGGCACCGGAGCATCGGCGTCAAACGCGCTCTCGAGCGAGCGCACCGCCGTGGTACCGACAGCAATCACACGATGGCCCTCGGCCTTCGCCTTATGCACGGCGTCGACCACCTCCTGTGACACGTGGTAGCGCTCGGTGTGCATCACGTGCTGCATGGGGTCGTCCTCTTCCACCAGGCGGAAGGTGTCGATGCCCACCTCGAGCTCGACGGCGGCAAACTTTGCGCCCTTGGCCTCGATGGCAGCCATGAGCTCGGGCGTGAAGTGCAGGCCAGCCGTGGGAGCAGCGGCCGAGTGCTCCTCCTTCATGGCGTACACGGTCTGGTACTTCTCGGGGTCGCCCTCGTAATCGGTGATGTAGGGCGGCAACGGCACGTGACCGGCGGCGTGAATGGCCTCGTCGAGCGTGCGCGGGTCGCCAGCGGCATTGCAGCCCGCCGGCTCAAAACGCACCAGGCGGCCGCCGCGGCTATCGGTGACAAAGTCGACAACCTCGGCCGTCAGCACCACGGGAGCCCCCTCGGGCGCATGGGCGCCACCGGCGCGATACTCAATCTGAGCACCGGGCTTCAGACGCTTGCCCGGCTTGACCAGGCACTCCCAAACGTGACCCAGCGGGTCAATATCCTCGCGGCGCTTGAGCAGCAGCGTCTCGACCACACCGCCCGAGCCGGCCTTGCGACCGATCAGGCGGGCCGGCATAACACGCGTCTGGTTGATGACGAGCACGTCGCCCGGCTCGATATAGTCGATGATGTCACGGAAGATGCGGTGCTCGACGGTGCCGCCATGCTCTAGCGGCGTTCCTGTCTCGGAGCCTTTGCGATCAACCACCAGCAGGCGGCAGGAGTCGCGCGGCTCGGCAGGCGCCTGGGCGATGAGCTCTTCGGGCAGGTTATAGTCAAAATCATCGGTACGCATAGACACGTCGGATTCTCCTTATATAGCTAAAGTCCGCTCTACATCCTAGCAGGCTGACGTCCCAAATGAACTACTTTTTGGCGGCTTTGCGCTCGTCGCGGATGCGGGCGCGGTCCATGGCCGCCTCGACAGCCGAGAAGCGGCAACCACAGTAGTTCTGCCGATACATGCCAAGCTCGCGCGAACGGCGAGTCGCCTCGGGGTAATACGGGCGAAAATCGCGAATCACCGGGGTGAGCCCATGTGCCGCCGCCAAGCGCTCAAGCACGTCATTGCAGGTATCGAACAGCTGGTACGGCGAGACGGCGAGCGTCGTGCCCACAAACTCAAACCCGCGCTCCTGGGCCACGCGGCACGCCTCGGCCAAGCGCAGGGCATAGCACGCGCGACAGCGACGAGGCCGATCGGCACCCAGCGGTGCCACGCCGGTCTCCCAGCGATCGCGGTCCTCCCCTGCCTCGATGAGCTCGATGTCGCCATCGGCACACCACCGGCGCAGCTCGTCCAAGCGGCGCTGCCATTCATCGCGCGGTTGAATATTGGGGTTGGTCCAGCAAATCGTGGGCTCAAACCCCTCCTCGCGCAGCAGGCGAACCGGCTCCAGCGAGCACGGCGCGCAGCAAGCATGCAGCAGCAACGGCTTCATCGACATCTCCTCACCCAAAAAAGCGCACGCCAAAGGACGTATCCTCGCAGGCGACAATGCGGCGGTCGCGCAAAATGGTCCGCACGTAATACCAATCGCCCACACAGCCCGACAAATGCAAGCCGGCCGCCAGATAGCACAGCAGCGGATAGCCCGAAAACGCAAACCCCAGGGCAAACGCTGTCGTCACAACAACCGTCGGCGCCAGGCAAATCGCCACATACCGCCGGCGCGAATACACAATCCCCTCAGCGCAGGCATAAATCATGCACGTCTCACGGTTCGCTCCAAAAGTCACGTGCGCACCCGTGGGCGCCAGCAGCTTAAAAAACGCACCGTGCACCAGCTCATGCACGGCAAACGACGCCGCAGAGACGACCACCGAGCCGACCATCCAGCCCAAGACCGCCGTCCAGCCGCCCGCGTCGGCCGCATCCAGATCCGCGGGCCCACCCAGCAGCATAAACACCGGCACCAGGCACACGGCAAATGCGCCAAGCACGGCCATCCCCCACACAAAGCAGGCGTGCAGGAAATCCTCGTCTTCAAACGCATGTATGTTGGAAATCTCATTCATAGCATCTTAGGATAGCGCCCCCGTCACGCACCCGCCCGCATGTGCGATAATGTCGAACGATATGCACGAATTGACCACCGCGTCGCCAGGCCTCGCACCCGGCTGCGCTCTCACCATATGCGAAGGAGTCCCATGGCATCCAAATACTCCATGAACGACCGTCCCAGCTGGCCTCGCCGCGCCATCGTTACCGCCGGCGAGCCCTACGGCAACAAGGGCCTTCACTTTGGCCACGTTGGCGGCGTCTTTGTCCCGGCCGACTTCTTCGCCCGTTTCCTGCGCGACCGTCTGGGCCGCGAGAACGTCATCTTCACCTCGGGCACCGACTGCTATGGCTCGCCCATCATGGAGAGCTACCGCAAGCTCAAGGAGAACGAGGGCTACGACAAGTCCATTAACGAGTACGTCGAGTCCAATCACTCCCGCCAGGCCGCGACCCTCAACAACTACAACATCAGCTGCGATATCTACGGCGGCTCGGGCCTTGAGCCGGCTGCGCAGATTCACAACGAGGTGACCGCCGAGATTATCGAGCGCCTGCACGAGCAGGGCACCATCTCAAAGCGCTCCACGCTGCAGTTCTACGACGCCAAGGCCGGCACTTTCCTCAACGGCCGCCAGGTCATCGGCCGCTGCCCCATCCAGGGCTGCAAATCCGAGAAAGCCTATGCCGACGAATGCGACCTGGGTCACCAGTTTGAGCCCGAGGAGCTCATCGCGCCCAAAAGCCAGCTTACTGGCGAGGTGCCCGAGCTGCGCCCGGTCGACAACCTCTACTTCGACCTGCCGGCCTACCTCGACTTTATGAAGACCTACACCGCCAAGCTCGCCCAGAACCCACAGGTTCGCTCCGTGGTCTCCAAGACCATGGAGGAGTGGCTGCTGCCGGCACAGCTCTACATCCAGAACAAGTTCCGCGAGGCCTTCGACGCCGTCGAGGACCAGCTCCCCGAGCACACCGTACTGGAGCCCGAGGGCAACAAGAGCAGCTTTACCGTCACCTTCCCCAGCTGGAAGGAACGCGACGACGCCCACGCGGTGCTCGCCAACGGCGGCGTGCGCTTCCGCAGCGGCAAGGCGCTCGTGCCCTTCCGCATCACCGGCAACATCGACTGGGGCGTTCCGGTGCCCGAGGTCGACGGCGTGACCGACGTCACCTGCTGGTGCTGGCCCGAGAGCCTGTGGGCGCCCATCAGCTACACCCGCACCGTGCTCGCACGCGATGCCAAGGCCGCCGGCGTGACCGAGGGCGTCGCCGCTCAGGATGCCGCCCTCATGGGCGAGCCCGCCGCCGATTCCACGCAGGTCCCCGCGCCCACCTACCAGCACAGCTCGCTCGACTGGCGCGACTGGTGGTGCTCGGACGACGCACAGATCTACCAGTTCATCGGTCAGGACAACATCTACTTCTACTGCATCGCGCAGACCGCCATGTGGGAGGCCCTGGGTTGGGACCTCACGCAGAGCACCGTCAGCGCCTGCTACCACCTGCTCTACATGGGCAAAAAGGCCAGCTCGTCCTCGCAGACGCCTCCCCCGCCGGCAGACGACCTGCTCAACCACTACACCTGCGAGCAGATGCGTGCGCATTGGCTGTCGCTCGGCCTGTCCGAGAAGCCGGTGAGCTTTAGCCCCAAGGCATACGACACGCGCGTGACCGGCAAGGACAAGGACGGTAACGAGGTGCGCGCCTGCGACGACAAGCGCGTTATCGACCCGGCCCTTAAGGAGAGCGCCCTTTTGACCGGCGTGTTCAACCGTCTGGCCCGCAGCTGCTTCTACGGCGTCGCCGTCAAGGAAGGCGACGAGAGCCCCTACCGCAACGGCTGCATCCCCGCCGGTGCCGCTTCTGACACCGTGGTCGAAGCCGCCCAGCAGGCAGCCCTCGCCTTTGAGCAGGCCATGTACAAGTTCGAGACGCACCGCGCGCTTGCCGTGTGCGACGACTACCTGCGCGCCGCCAACAAGCGCTGGAGCGACGCCTCTAAGGCCGCCAACAAGCTTGAGGGCGAGCCGGCCAACGCCGCGATGACGCAGGCCCTCGTCGACGCCTTTACCGAACTGCGTGTGGCGACCGTGCTCATGCACGGCATTGTCCCGGCCGGCTGCGAGCTCATCTGCGAGTACTTCGACGTCGACCCGGTCGCCTTCTTTAGCTGGGATAGCATCTTCGCCTCCACGGACGAGTTTGTGGAGAGCCTGGGCGAGAAGCCCGGCGAGCACCGCGTGAAGCCGCTACCCCCGCGCTTCGACTTCTTCAGCAAGCACGAGAGCCAGTACTAGGCAACCGCAATGCGCCCGGGAATGATTATTCTGGGACGGGGATTAAAAAATCATTCCCGGGCGCCGCAAAACAGTCTTTTTGGGACGGGAATCACTAAATGATTTTTTAATCCCCGTCCCAGAATAATCATTTAGGTGGAAGGAAAGACGGATGTCCAAGCCGCGTCGTCGTAAGCAGAAAAAGCAGGTTAAGCCCGAGCTCAAGCTCAGGCAGTTTGCCGCCACCGAGCTTTCCGACCAGCTTGCCGCCCAACCCTCCGCCGCCGACCTGCCGCGCTTTATGGTCGACACGGTCGCCGGCGCCTATGCCCCCACTGATGCTCAGCTCATGATCGAAGGCTTTGGCGCCGCGGCCACACGCCCAGTCACACTGCGCGCCAACACGCTCAAGGCGACCGCCGAGGACATCGCCGCCGCACTCGACGCAGCCGGCATCGCCCACCGCCCCGTCGCATGGTACCCGGACGCTTTCATCCTGCCCGAGGCCCAGGTTTCCGACCTATGGGACCTCGACATCTACCGCGACGGCAAAATCTACTTGCAAAGCCTGTCGTCCATGATGCCGCCGTTGGTCCTGGGCGTCCAGGCAGGCGAGGACATCCTGGACATGTGCGCAGCCCCCGGTGGCAAGACGACGCAGATCGCCGCCCTCACCCAGGGCAAGGCACACCTCACGGCCTGCGAGATGAGCATTCCCCGCGCCGAAAAGCTTGAGTCCAACCTCCACCGCCAGGGCGCCAAAAACGTGCCCGTCATGCGCATCGACGCACGCGAGCTCGACGAATTCTTCCGCTTTGACCGCATCCTGCTCGACGCTCCCTGCACCGGCACGGGCACCGTCGTCAGCGGCAACGAAAAGAGCCTGCGCGGCCTCACCGAGCAGTTGCTCGGCAAGTGCGCCCGCTCGCAGCGAGCACTTCTGGACCGCGCCATGGGAGCCCTCAAACCGGGCGGAACGCTCGTCTATTCGACTTGTTCGATCTTGCCGCAGGAAAACGAGGACGCCCTGCAAGAGGCCCTCGACAAGCATATGGACTGCGAGCTCATCCCCCTCGACGGCACGCCAAGCGAAAGTGAGGCACGCCGTGCCCAGGCAGCTGGTGAGGAGCCGCGCATCGAGTCCAACGCCCTGACCGAGGCCATTGCCGCGGGTCAGGTATCGGCCATCGCCAACGGCCTGCCCGGCACGCTCACCATTCCGCCTAGCCGCGACTTTGAGGGCTTCTACATTGCCCTGATCCGAAAACGCAGCTAGCGCACGGATCCAAAACTCAACAAGCTATCTCCGTGCGCGTTTGCCCTGCTGGTCGCGATGCTGTTTAAGCATCGCGCGCTCCTTGCGTTCGGCCCTTTTACCCTTAATGGCCGTGACCACAAAGTAGATGACCGCGGCGGCAACGATTGCGCCCACACACAGGCCAATCGAGCCCAACATTGCCGAGAATTCCATACCGCGTCACCTTTCTTTTGCATACGGGACTTTCAAGATAGCACCTCGATTCCCGCCACCACAGCTCCTTCACGTTCGCCGGCCCTTCGGTCTAACGGATGACTCAGCGGGGAAAAATCAACTCGTCAAACGATTTAGCAAGCACAACGCCGCCGGCACCCTCCCGGCCGTCATCACATAGAATCGAGCCTCCATGGATACCCTCAACGATCTAAACGAACGCGTCGACGCCTTCGTCGGCACCAGCTCCTTCGACACGCCCGCCGCGGCAAACGACCAAGCTCCCATCGATGTGCCCGCCGAGGTTCACGAGGACATCGTCGCCTCGGTCGATTTCTCCGAGGTCGAGCTTGCGGACGAATTTACCGAGCCCCAGGTGGCCGTAACTCCCAACGGTCTTTTGCCCATGGAGCCGCTGCCCATCGACGGGCGCCTGCGCAAGGCGGCCCTTCGCATGCCCGATGAGATTGAGGAGGCCAGCGGCTTTACGCTCTTTGGCCGCCGCATCAAATCGCTCATCTACACCACCGACGTGGCGGTCATCCGCAACTCCAATGCCGACGCCGTGTTTGCGGTCTACCCCTTTACGCCGCAACCCGCCATTACGCAGGCGCTGCTGACGGTCGCCGAGTGCCCGGTCTTTGTGGGCGTTGGCGGCGGCACCACCACCGGCAAGCGCTCCGTGCAGATGGCGGCCGTCTCCGAGATGCAGGGCGCGGCGGGCTGCGTGGTCAACTCCCCCGCCACCGCCGAGATGGTCGAGCACATCACCAACATCGCCGACATCCCCGTCATCGCCACGGTCGTTCGTTGCGACGACGATGCTCACGCCAAAGTGCGCGCCGGCGCCAAGATCCTCAACATCGCCGCCGGCAAGAACACGCCGCAGGTCCTGCGTGAACTGCGCGAGCACTATCCCAACCTGCCGCTCATCGCGCCGGGCGGCAAGACGCCCGAGAGCATCCGTGAGACCATCGCCGCCGGAGCCAACGCCATCATCTGGACGCCGCCTTCGGCACAGCAGCTACAGACCGACATGATGCAGCGTTATCGCAAGATGAAGGAAGACGCCACACCTGTCATCTCGCGCGACGATGTACCCATTATCGACCAGGTCGCCGCCGCCGAGGTCAGCCAGGTCGAGAACATGAATCCCGATGTGCCGATTCCCGACGAAGTCATCGAGCGCGTCGCTTCGATCCACGAGCGCGTCGAGGAGCATCGCGCCAACCGCGGCCTCAAGCCGTCACTGCACGGCTTCTTCTTCCGCGGAAAGAAACGCTAGCAAAACATCTTGGCCCGCCCCACAAACGTGAGGCGGGCCGTTTTCGTTTGAGCAATCATGCAGCGATGTGATGGGGCAAACTAATCCACGCGCTTGTCGCCCATAAAGAAGAGCGCCACCGTACCAGGTCCGGTGTGCGAACCGATCAGAGCACCGATATTGTTGATCTCAATCTTGCCTTTGAGCTGCGGAACCTGTTCCTCAATCAGCGCCGCAACTGCCTCGGCATCCTCGTGGCACGCCGAGTGCGACATGATGCACTTACCCGAATAATCCGCGCCGTCCTGCACGTGTGCCAACATGGTCTTAGCCATCTCGGAAATCGCGCGCTTCTTGGTGCGAATCTTCTCACGCGGCGCCAGCTCACCTTCGCAATCGACCGTCATGAGCGGGCAAATCTTGAGCGCCGTGCCGATGATCGCGCTCGCGGCCGAAATGCGACCGCCGCGCAGGTAACTCGACAGATCGGTCGAGAAGAACCAGTGGTGCAGGTTGAGTTTATGCTCCTCAATCCAAGCGGCCGTCTCGTCGAGCGAAGCGCCGCTATCGCGAACGTCTGCGGCACACTCCGCCAGCAGGCCAAAGCCCGAAGACGCCGCCAGCGAATCGATGACGCGAACCTTGCCGCCCTGGGGATAGCGATCCGCGAGCATCTGCGCCGCAACGCAGGCCGATCCATACGTGCCCGAAATACCCGACGACAACGTCAGGTGCAGCACGTCTTTACCCTCGGCAACAAACGGCTCCCAAAACTCCTCGTACTCGCCCACGCTTACCTGAGACGTCTTGGGCATGGCGCCCGCAGATATCTGGGCAAAAAACTCGTCCGGCGTAATCGACTGATACAGATCGTCCGTGTAGACAACATCGTCGATCTCGTAATGAAAACACACGACAGGGATATTGCGCGACACAAAGAACTCACGGGTTCGGTCGGCGGCAGATTCACAGGTCAGGACAAAATCACTCATATGAGGCTCCTTACTCATTGCTGCGCAAATTATCGCACAGTGAGCCTACATACGGTACATATGTCCACTATTTACCAAATCGAAGCAATAATAGCGAACATCTTTACCACCATCGTCTCCACCGACCCCACGCATGAATATCTGAGAAAACACCCTCTGTCGTCTCCACTCAACCGCCATATCTACCTCAACTAAATCGATTTACCAAACCGTTCGGCTAACAATTCGGCCGCCCATCCCCAATCGAAACAAAAGCGGCGCATACTGATAAACGTTTGACGCTGTTTATCAGTTTTACCAGCTCCATCGGAAGGTGTTTCATGGTCGCATTCGATCGCAATCCGCAAGACTTCAAGTATCTGCGTCTGCTGTCGAGACAATTTCCCACCGAGCAATCCGCGTTTACCGAGATTATCAATCTCTCGGCCATTCTCAACCTGCCCAAAGGCACCGAGCATTTTATGAGCGACGTGCATGGCGAGTACGAAGCCTTTATGCACATCCTCAACAACTGCTCGGGCGTCGTGCGCGAACATGTCGACGAGATTTTTGGCGACACGCTTTCCTTTGACGAAAAGGGCGAGCTGTGCACGCTCATCTACTACCCGCGCGAGAAGATCGACCTGATCCGCAGCCGGCGCGAAGACTCGCCCACCTGGTACAGGACGATGCTTGACCAGCTCATCATGGTCGCCCGCTCGCTTTCGAGCCGCTATACGCGCTCCAAGGTGCGTAAGGCCATCCCACGCGATTACGCCTACATCATCGACGAGCTGCTGCACACGCATCCGGACGAGAACAACTATCGCGTGCGTTATCACGAGCGCATCGTGGAGTCCATTCTGGAGACCGCCAGCGCCGACGACTTTATCGAGTCGCTCGCCTCGCTCATCAAGCGCCTGGCCGTCGACCACCTGCACCTGGTGGGCGACATCTTCGACCGCGGCGGCGGCGCTGCCAAGATTATGGACCGTCTGCTCACCTACCATTCACTCGACATCCAGTGGGGCAACCACGACCTGCTGTGGATGGGCGCTGCGGCCGGTGAGCCCGCCTGCATCGCAACGGTGCTGCGCAACAACCTACGCTACGACAACTACGAGATCCTGGAGAACGACTACGGCATCTCGCTGCGTGAGCTTGTCGCCTTTGCCGATGCCACCTACACCGCCAGTGAGTCCATCACCCCGCTGATCAAGGCCATCAACGTCCTGCTCTTTAAGCTCGAGGGCCAGATTATCCAGCGCCATCCCGAGTTCGACATGACCGACCGTCTGTTACTCGACAAGATCGATCACGGCACCGGCACGGTCACGCTCGCCGACGGCAGCGTGTGGCCGCTCACGACCAACGACTTCCCCACCGTCGACCCGGCGGACCCCTATACGCTCACGTCTCAGGAGCAGCACATCATCGACAAGCTCGTGTCCGAGTTTGTCACCGCCGATCACCTGCATCGCCACATCGATTTCCTCTATTCCCACGGCTCGATGTACAAGGTCGCCAACGGCAACCTGCTGTTCCACGGCTGCGTGCCGCTCAACGAAGACGGCACCTTTAGCAGCATGAACTGCCTGGGCACCTGGCACGCTGGCCGCGATTATCTCGATTTTTGCGACCACATCGCCCGCCGCGCCTGGCGCGTGGGCGACCGCGACGCTCTCGACTGGATGTGGTACCTGTGGATTGGCTTTAACTCACCCGCCAGCGGACGCCTGGTGCGTACCTTTGAGCGCGCCTATATCGCCGACAAGAGCACCTGGGTCGAGCCGATGGACCCGTACTACACGCTCACCACGTCCTCGTCCGTTTGCGACGATATCATGCGCGAGTTCAACGTCGCTGCCATGGCCTGCTCGCCGACGGGCCACATCATCAACGGTCATACGCCCGTCAAGACCACCAAGGGCGAACAGCCCATCCGCGCCAACGGTAAGCTGCTGGTCATCGATGGCGGCTTCTGCCGCGCCTACCACCCCAAAACGGGCATCGCCGGCTACACGCTTATCTCGAGCTCGCGAGGATGCCGCCTCAAGTCGCACCGGGCCTTTACCACCGTTGCCGAGGCACTCACGCGCAACGTGGACATCGAAAGCGAGACCAACCGCTTTGACGAGGCCGACCGCCGCCGCATGGTGAGCGACACCGATACCGGCGCCAAGATCCGCAGCCAGATCCAGGACCTACGCCAACTGCTCGATGCATATAGAAACGGTGCTATCGAGGAGCGCGCCTAGCTCCACCCGCGGGGATTGGCTAAACTTGCTGGGTTTGTCATCCCCACGGCGCCCCAGCGCCACCCTAAGGCAGGTATCATGCAAAAGCTCCTCGCGCAGATCATGAAATTTGGCGTCGTCGGTGTCATTGCCACGGTCATCGACTTTGGCATTATGAATCTGCTCCACTACGGTCTGGGCCTCAACATCCTAATCGCCAACACCAGCGGCTTTATCGTCTCACTCATCTTTAATTACGTCGCCAGCATGAAGTACGTGTTTGCGCACAAGGAGGGCATGAGCCGCCGCCGCGAGTTCATTATCTTTGTCGTGCTGTCCGTGATCGGTTTGGTGCTCAACGACGGTATCGTGCTGGCGCTCAACGCCGGCCTGGGGCTCGAAGCCAATATCGCCAAGATTTGCGCCACCGCGCTTGTCATGGTCTACAACTTTGTGACCCGAAAGATCTTCCTGGAGGGCGACGAGACCAAATAGCTCGACACCCCTGCAGCATTACGGCGCCCACGGACGACGCGCGCTCAGCGCAGCATCGTCCGTGGGTGCCGCTCGTTTACGGGCAAATTTTCAACGTTTGCGGATTAGCACTTGATAATTTGGCGAGTTCGTATAGTTCTTGGCAAAGACCTTACGTTTCCCTCGCAAAAGCTCTAAAGTATCCTCTGCTCGATTCATCAACGCATTGGATGTGATTACGTGCGCAAGGCACTGGCACAACCTCATACCAAGCAGTTCCTCAAGTTCGCTGTCGTGGGCCTTATCTCCTTTGGCATCGACTGGGGTATGCTCATTGCGCTCGTCGAGCTGTTCCACCTCGACTTTTTGATGAGCACCACGGTCTCGTTTACCACATCCGTCGTGGTCAACTACTGGCTCAGCATGAAGTACGTGTTCGACCATCGCGAGGGCATGAGCCGCAAGCGCGAGTTCACGATCTTCACCATCCTGTCGGTGATTGGTTTGGGCCTCAACGACCTGTACATGTTTGTGGGCGTCACGTTTTTGAGCATCGGCTACCAGGCCATGAAGGCCATCGCCACGTTCTTGGTCACCTGGTACAACTACTTTAGCCGCCGCTTCTTCCTCGAGGGCGCACAGTCGTAGTCACGTCGACATTTGCTTGAATGTATAGCCGGTTGGAATTCTCGTTCCAGCCGGTTTTTTGTTTGCCGAGAGACCCGGCGACCCAGTCCTCGACGCATGAAAAACGGGCGACTCGGATGTTTGTCCGAACCGCCCGCTCCGTGCGTTATGTTGAGACTCCTAGCCCGTTACGTAATACCAGACAACACTGTCGCCGTTGGATAGGACGTAGTTGCTGCAAGCCGTGTTGGGCGTAACGCCATTAACGGAATACATCCAGCCGCTCGTGCTACCGTGCTCCTTTTCGGCCAAACCGCCGATGGCGGCGACATACGTGCCATACGACGAGCCGTGCGCGTTCACGGAAAGGCCCAGCGCGCACAGGGCATCGTAGGCTGTGGCGCCCTCGTTAAAGGTGAAGGTGCCACTAGAAGACACAGGATTGCCCACAGCGCTCGATGTGACCGAGACCGACACCGTTACGTAGTTGGACTCCTGCGAACCGCCCTGTCCGCCCGAGGGAGCGCTGCCGCCATTAGAGCTGGAGGCTCCATCAGACGACTGGCCACCGCCCGAAGAAGCACCGCCAGACGCATTGGAAGTATCGTCGGCTCCCGTATTTTGGGCAGCGGATTTATCGCCAGACTTCTTGCCGTCCTGGCCCTCGGACTTCTTGCTATCCGAGTTTTTATCCGATTCCTTGTTTGAAGACTCGGAATCGTCCTTGGACTCGTCTTTTGCATCATTCGATGACTTGGAGTCCTCGGAGCTGGCCTCGCCCGAAGTCGTAGTCGAGCCAGACGCCTTGGTGTCCTTGGTGACGACGCTCTCCCCCGTCACGGTCTGAATGATCCAGTCGATGGACCAGGCACCGCTTGTGGAAGGATGGACGAAACCCAGTGAGACGACGATCAGAATGGTGCACGCAGCAGTCAGAACGCCAAGGAGCGCCTTGCGACGAGGGGCGGACGCCGCCGAAGCGGCGCCCTTTTGCTTTGCATCGTCGAGCTGAATGAACGACGAGTCGGGCTGTTTGGAGTCGGCGTCCTGAGGTTTATTGGACACAGCCCTCACCTACCGACGTTTGGTGAACACGAACACGCCGACGATGGCGAGACCGATGACGCCGGCGGCAACGCCAACAATGGCGAGCGGGTTGGTACCAGTCTCCTGCTCGGAAGCACTAGAGGACCTCTTGGCAGTGGCCGTGGAAGTAGCACCCGTATCGGACTTGGAATCGGACTTCTTGTCGGACCTGCCGTCCTTCTTGTCAGACTTCTTCTCGTCCTTCTTATCGGATTTATCGGAGTCCTTCTTGTCGGACTTGTTGTCCTTGGTCTCGGTCTTGGTCGACACCGTCGTCTTGGTCACCGGCTTCTGACCCGGGGCGATAGCGCCGCCCTTCGAGCCGGAGCCAGAACCCGCGCCAGCGCCAGCACCGGAGCCGTTGCCAGCGCCGCCGTTGCCACCATTAGTGCCAGAACCGCCATTACCGCCAGGGTTAACGGCATTCTTGGTCCACTTGGCATACAACGTCAGGTCGGCCGTCACCGGCGTGCTAAAGTCATACGCCTGCGTGCAAGCCTCATCGGTATACCAACCGCCGAAAGTGTAGCCATCGCGCGTCGGATCGGCCGGCTTGACCAGCTTGCCATCGGCCGTAGCAACAAACTTAGTGTCGCAAGCAGACCCGCCGTTGGAATTAAAGGCAACCGTCCAAGACTCAACGGCCCCGAGCTTGAACAGCGTGCCCGAGTCATTGATGTAGTACAGGTTGCCAGATGCATCGGCAATGACCGGAGAGTCACAGTACTGGTAATGGCCAGCCGCATCATAAATCTGCGTCGCCTCTGCATCGCCGAGCGTATAGCGATACACGCCACCACCAGCAGAGTAGTTGACGTAATCCTTGCTATCCGCGCTGTTAACAGTGAAGTACACATAGGTCTTGCCGCCCTGAACACTCACCAGCGGAGTAGCAGCAATACCGTTGAGGCCAGCCGGCAGCGCCTTGCCGTCGGCAGCAGCGACCATCGTGGTCTTACCCGTCTTCAGGTTATAGAGAACCAGAGCAGAGCCAGTAGCCGTCTGTCCGCCGACAATCAGATTGTCACCAGACACCGCAGGGGCGCTCAGATTATTCGTAAGGCCCAGATCAACCGTCTTCTGTTCACTCAGCATGCCCTTCGCCGAAAGCGAAATCACATGGAGCTTTCCGTCGTGCGTCATCTGATAGAAGGTCGAACCATTGGACGGATCGGCAATGCAATCGGCATTTGCGACAGCGCCGAGCTTCATGGTCGAAACGACATCGCCCGTCGTCTTATCAATGCACTTAAGCGTACCCGCGCTCGTAGGAACGATGGCATACTTATCCGTCAAAGCCGCACCAGTCCAGTAATAGCCCTCGGCAGGGTCGATGTTCTGCCAAGAGACTTCGCCCGTGGCAATCTTAATGCGCGCAAAGGAGCCGTTGCCGTAGGTCGCGTTGTAATTCTCGTCATACGAAATATCGACCGAGCCTACATAGACGTACTCGCCGTCCGAAACGACGGTGCAGGAGCTCTGCGTCAAGTCCGTCAAACCAGGCGTCAGCCACTTGCAGATCAGCTTGTCTGCAGTAATCGCCTGGACCGCACCGCCGTTGAGCGGAACGATGATAAGACCATTGGTATAGATCGGACGAGAGGTATAGCTCACCTTGGAGGCAAGCGGCGCAGAGGCAACCTTTTTGCCCGTGGACGAATCGATCTTAATGAGCTCGTTCTCGGTCGCGATGTACACAAAGCCGTTAGCAATGACAGGTTCGCTGCAGTTGGCATACTGCTGACCAGACTCGGCCTTCCAATCGAAGGCCCACTTAAGACCAGCGGCCTGCGCAGGCGTCTTGGCATCCGTTACGGTCGAACCGTTGCCACTGTTGCCGTAGCCGGCCCACTCGGCATCCCAATCAGGAGTCGTCGCACTCGGGTCCACGACAATCTTGTCAGGATCGGGCATGGGCGAATCGTCGGTGGTATAGGCAAGCGTAACCTTATCGTCGCTCTTGAGCGTAATCTGATTGGCGCAGAGTAAGGAGGGCTCTCCATTGATATACAGATGCCAGTATTTATTGGTCGCACCATCATAGCCGTACGTCTTGCCTCCGAACGGCGAGTCGATGGAATTGAGGAACCAGTACTCACCGCTCTGGGAGCCGTTGTACGTAACGCCCTTTGCCTTCAGAACCGCTTCGATAAGGTCCTGGGCCGTAGAGCCTTCGGGCAGGGAAACATTGCTTGCCGAGCCCCAGCGAGTATTGTTGCCGTTGACATCGGGACCGATAACATCGACAGACCCAAGAACCTGGCCAGGAAGGGCATCGCTGTCGCCAGCATACATAAAGGTGACGGCGTCACCCTCATGGAGCTTGTAGGCACCGGCGCCAACGTCGGCGAACTTGTACTTTACGTCGGACTTGCCCTTTACGTAGAAGCGCCAATAGCTATTGGTCGCAGCATCAGAGCCACAATAGGTCTCACCATCAAGCGGCGAGGTAATGCCCCTGAGGTACCAGCCCCAAGACTCTTCTGTAGCTTTGAGTTCAAGACCAGTCTGCTCCAACAGATCCCTAGCAGTGGATCCTGCCTTGAGGCTCGTCTGGCCCGTCGAGGCCCAAACCTGCTGTTTGCCGTCCTTGTCCTTACCAAGTACCTGAACAGAAGCATGGACAGAATCGGAGGGCAGCTGGTCGCCCCAGCCACCGTAGAACCACGTAACGGTATCGCCGGCATGGATGGTGACATTGTCCGCCGTATAGTCACTCGACTTGCCGTTGATGAACAGCTGCCAACAGGTCGAATAATCGAACGGCGTACCCAGCTCAACGCCGTTGTACTTAAGGCTCAGAATGAAGGAGCCCGCAGCAACGGCGTCGATGCCATTCGCCTCGAGCGCGACCTTCGTAAGGTCAAGTGCGCTCGAGCCGGACGTCACCACATACTGCGCGTTATCGACCCAAGTCTGAGTCTTGCCCTGGGCATCGCGACCAATGACGGTCACATTAGCGGCAACCTGGTCCTTAACGACAGGGGACACGCTACCAGCCGTATAGGCAAACTCAATCTTCTGCCCCTGGGTGAGCTTGACGCTGCTCGCGCCAACCGAGGAAGACGCGCCATCGACGAACAGCTGCCAGAAGGCATAAGTCGTCGGATCGTAGGCAAGCGTGCGGCCATCGCTCGGGGATGTGATGCTTTTGAGGTAGAACCCGTATGCCGTGTTCGGATCGTAGTCCGCCTTGAAGCCCGTCTTCTCCTGCAGCTTAATAAAGGCATCCGCAGCCGTCGCGCCCTCGTCAAGCTTGAGCTGCGTAGGTGCCACCCAGGTCTGAGCCTTGCCGTCGGCATCGGTGCCGATAATCGAGAACGAGACCTCGACTTGCTTCTTGGCGACATCGCCGGTTTCTGTCGGGCTCTCCGTCTGGACGGCAGCCGCGGCGGCAGATCTTGCTTGGTCAGCGGCTACCGTCGAAGACTGCTCACTCGCGGCAGGGTTCTCCCCCGTCGCCGAGCCTTCGTCGCCAGCTGCCGCCCCTGTTGTGGCGGCACTAGCTGCGGGCGTGCTCCCAGAATCTGAAACCTCGGCGCCGCTCTGCTCGGCGGCACCGCCCGCAAGCGCTGCACCCTCGTCCGGCGTCGCAGCCTGAGCCACAGCCTCGGCAATGCCCTCGGCGCCCTCGGCCCACAGCTGAGCCGGCGTGGTGCCAAAGGCCATCGCGAAGGCCAGGAATGCCACCAGGCCGCGCTTGGCTACGCCGCGCGCAATTGCGCCTCGGCGATGCGAGACGCGCTGGCGCTCGTCCACAAACATATCCATTTGTCTCCTACTGTCTGTACTTGGAGCGTTGCCTTGAGGCTGCCCCACGTCATCGCGCATGTTGCGCTCGAGTTCCCCCATCGGGGTCCCCTTCCCTCCAGAGCCCTATGCACACCGGCGGCATACGCCGCAGCCGCATACAAGATGGGAGGCGATCCGACTTAACCTTAACGGCTCAGGCGCGCCGTCCGATCTGCGACACGAACATCCCGAGCCAAGAGGAATTACGGTTACTGGTACAGCCGGGGACTTGCACCCCAATTCTCCCAAACGCGCAGGAAAACCGCGCATTCGTGCGTCTCCGCACCACCATCTAGGCCATCGATTATTACCGTCAGTATGGTATCACGCAAAAGGGCCTCGCACGCAGGCGAAGCCCAAGGTAAAAGCTATTGTTTGCGATAGGAAAATGCGGTGACGGTCGCGGCCTCTAGTGCTTGCCGCCGTGACTGTTGAGCCAGATATTGCGGCCCAGCATAAGCGCCAGCACCAGTGCGCTGACGTAGCCCATAAAGCCAATGACCGGGATACCAAACACAACCGGCTCGATGCGCGCGTAGTACACCACCGACGAACCGATAAACAGGCCAGCAATCACAATTGCCATCGACATGCGGTCGATAATTCCGCCCAGCTGTCGCAGCGCCTTATCGCTGCTCATGATCTGCGTGTTCACCTTAAGCTGACCGCGCGTGAGCATGCGCGAAGCCAGGCCAAGATACTCGGCCGCCTCGAGCGAGCCTTTTGCCGCGCGATAGCTGCTCGCGGCAAGATCGCGTCCCATGTCGCGCACGCGCGCATAAGTGCTTTTTTCGTTTTTGATATGCGTCTGAATGATCTGGATCATGTTGACGTTGGGCATGTACTCGGTCAACAGGCCCTCGAGCGTCACCATGCCGCGGGCGAACATCGTTACCACGCTCGGCAGTTCAACGTCGTTTTTGCGCGCGAGGTTTAACAGCGAGGTCAAAAACTCGCCGATATCCAGATCCTTCAGGTCAAGGCCCGCAAAGTCAGCCACGATAAAGTCAAGATCGGACAAAAAGGCCGAATGATCGAGCTCAGCCGAGTCGCCACGCGTCACGGCGAAGCGCATGAGCGAATCCTTGAGCTTGGGCACGTCACCCTCGGCCACGGCGAAAATCATGTCCTTGACGATACCGCGATCGTGACTCGACATGCGTCCGACCATGCCCAAGTCGATAAAGTAAACGATGCCGTCCTTGAGAATAATGTTTCCCGCATGCGGGTCGGCATGGAAAAAGCCGTCATCGAGCACCTGCGTCGAGTAATCCTCGACGATTGCGGCACCGATCTTTTCCAAGTCATAGCCCTCGGCCACCAAGCGTTCAGGATCGGCGATCGAAATGCCGTCGACGTAGTCCATAACCACCACGTGCTCGGTGCACAGGTCCAGATAGGATTTAGGACACGTCACGCCATGAACGCTCCTATGGAACTCGTAGAAGTCGTTGAGGTTTTTGGCCTCGGCCAAAAAGTTGGTCTCCTCGCGAAACGAGGTCCACAGCTCCTCGACTACGCCGTGCAGGTCAACGAATTGATCGGTGTTGACGAACTTGGAAACGATACGCACCACTGAGCGGATGATATCGATGTCCTGTGCCATAACCTGCTGCGCACCGGGGCGCTGCACCTTGACGGCCACGTCCTCGCCCGTCACCAAACGAGCGCGGTGCACCTGCGCGAGCGATGCGCTACCAAGCGGATTGGGGTCGATCGCATCGAACATCTCCCCCAGGCGCAGGCCGTATTCTTCTTCCAGACAACTGAGTACGACCTCGTACGGCACCGGCTCCACGTCGGAGCGCAGACGACGCAGCTCGTCGCAAAAGCGTTGCGGCAGAATCTCGGACCGGTTGGCCAGAATCTGCCCCATCTTAACGAACATGGGGCCGAGTTCCTCGAGCAGGCGGCGCAAACGAACCGGCGTGAGGTTGTCCCACACGCGGTACTTTTTGACCAGGCGAACAATCTGCCCGATGCGCTCGCGGCGACCCGCCGGCGTGAGCTGGTATTCCTCGTCCGGCGCCATCGCGTCGGGCTCCTCTGGCACCATATCGACAGCGCGCGGCTTCTTGCGAGCGCCCGAGACGGCGGCGTCGACCTCATCGACAACCGCCGCCTCGTCACCCAAGGGATCTAGATTGTTGTAATCGGTGGTGGAATCTGCCATCTGCGCTGCTACTCGGCCTCTTCGGTATCCTTCGCATCGTCGGGCTCAACGGACTCGACGGGCACCGAGGTCACGTTGTCCTCGACCGAATCGACGATGTCGCGCACATGGGCCAGGAAGGCCGTGCGCTCGGGGGCGGTCATGACGCGGACGCGGGCAAGGATGAGCTCGTCAAGCACGCGCTGGGCCGCGGTCTCGCCCTGTATGCCCAGACGCTCGGTCAGGTCGGAGATGGTGCCACCGGCCTGCTCGAACATGTCGGACACACTGCGGGCGATATCGGGGGCGCCTGCGTCCTTACGCACCTGCTCACCCTTGGTATTAAGATCGTCGAGAACCTTCTTGCTGCCCTCGACGGCAACAGCAGCGGCGCCGAAGCCCACGTTGATGGCGCCGTTAACAAGCTGATCGAGTTTCATAACCATGGTTGTCTCCAATCACAAACAACTGCATTGGCGTTCTTGTACCCAAGATTGAGCGAAAGCGACAAAGCGTTTTAGCGCTATTCGATCGACGGGAAATCCCTACCTCACGTTGTCGTTCATCGCGAAAGAGTTCTTCATGGCGCAGCTCGTGGTGTAGAGCACCTTGCCCAGTAGAGCATCGGTCTCTACGCGAACACGCTCGGCAAACTCCTCGTTGGCGCGTGCAAGCTCGGCAGACACCTCAGCCTCGGGCAGCGCGGCAACGGCGGCGTCAACGTCGTGCAACTGTTTGTGACCCATGCCGCCGACCTTTTCCTGATAGTCCTCCACGGCGCGGCCGCACTCATGGAAGCGGACGTCAGCCAGCGCGCCGATCAGGCGGTTGGCCCAGTAGAAGTTTTCGGACGTCACGCGAGCCTGCGTGTCGGCATAGTATTCGGGCATGGTCTCGACGTTGGCGTACAGCGGAACCAGCGCGTTAAACGAGTTGGAGCCAAAGGCCATCCACTGAACGGCGCGGTAGGCCGGCTGCGCATAGGGACGCAGCTGCAGCACGGCGAGCTGGCTGTTGCGGTTGATGCCGATGGGGCGATAGGCGCCGCGCGTGGCGGGCGTGCCCTTGCTGCCGTAGCAGTCGTACTCCGTGCCCTGGTAGTGGCTCGAAAGCACGTACTTGATGTCCTCGATGGTCACCTTGCGCTCGGGCACGCGGCTCCAGGGGATATCGTCGCTCTCGGGCGTGTAGTCGGCGTCGGGGCCATCCCACACATCGCTGGGGTTGAGGCAGCGCTGCATGTACCAGGCGCGCGGCGTGTTGTAAACGTGGTCGCTGTCACTGTGCGAGCCAAAGGCCTCGCGCGGGTTAAAGACCGCGGCCGGACCGTCGCCCTCGACGCCCAGCGTCAGGTCCAGATGCCACTCGGCCATCCAGGAGCGCAGGTCGGCGGAGCACATGTGGTCGGCCTGGGCGCCCTCGGCGTCATCCAGGTCAAAGCTGTCGATACCCAGCTGGTTGGGCATGGTCACATAGGCGTCATCGGGCACGCGCTTGGCAATCCAGTGGTGGCCGCCGATGGTCTCGAGCCACCAGATCTCGTCCACGTCGCTAAAGGCGATGCCGTTGTTCTCGTAGGTGCCATAACGCTCGAGCAGGTCACCCAGAATGCGTACGCCGTCGCGGGCGGACTTGGCATACGGCAGCACCAGGGTCACCATGTCCTCCTCGCCCAGACCGCCGGGCTGCGCCGGAACATAGCCGTCCTCGCCCTCGTTGCCCTTGGCGGGCACGTAGTCCACGAGCGGGTCGGCGCCGCGAACGCGCTCGTTGGTGGTGAGCGTCTCGGTTGCGGACATGCCCACATTGAGCTCGTTGAAGCCGGCCTCGGCCCAGATGCCGTGGCCCGGGACAACATCGGGGACGCTCGTGTAGCGCATGGGGTTATCGGGCAGTTCAACGGTCAGGCGACTCAGGACGCTCATGTAGGCACGCGGCTGCTCGTCGGGATGCACCACGCGCATACGCTTGGGCTCAAACACCCCGTTGGACGAGTCCTCGTTGCGGGCGACAAGCGTCGACCCGTCGTAGCTCGCATTCTTACCAACCAGAATCGTTGTGCACGGCATGCGCATCCTCCTTGAGCGAAGAAATCAAACGATAACAGTGTATCGCTTCGGCGCAGAAAGGGCGAAACCACGGCCTCGGCAGCCCTTGTGGTCAAAAAATGCCAAATATGAGTACTGTCACCAATTTAGTAACAGCAATTTTGCTACGCATGGGTGTCGGAAGTCTACATCTGTTCAATAATTAGATGATGTAATTCCTCATAGGTCCAATAAAATAGGCTCTCTATCGATAATAAATATTGTTAGAGAGCCAAATTAGCCTAAAATATATGTGAGTATCTTGGCAACAGTACTCATATTTGGCATTTTTTGTCCACAGGGTATAGAACTAACCCCTCAAACAGCCCAAAACGCCTATTTCGATGCGCGCTCGGCCGCCTCGATCACGTGTTTGGCGAGGATCGCCGTCGTCACAGCGCCCACGCCGCCCGGCACGGGCGTGATGGCGTTAACAACCGGCTCCGCAGCATCAAAATCGACGTCCCCGACCAGCTTGCCAGCGGCCTCGTCCCAATTAATGCCAACATCGATGATCGTCTGGTCCTCGCGAATGGCATCCACGCCAATCGTGTGCGCGCGTCCAACGGCGGCAACCACAATGTCGGCAGCACGGCACTCGGCAGCAAGGTCGCGCGTATGCGTATGGCACGTCGTCACGGTCGCATTGCGCGCCGTAAGCATGGCGGCAACAGGACGCCCGATCACCAGCGAGCGCCCGACCACAGCAACCTTAGCTCCATCCAGCTCAACGCCGTAATGATCCAGCAAAGCAAGCACGGCTTCGGCTGTGCAGGGGGCAAAACCCTCGCCGCGCCCCGAAAGCGTGGTGAGCAGCGAAGCCGGCGTCATGGAGTCAACGTCTTTGGCAGGATCGAGTGCCGCGGCAACCGCGTCCTCGTCAAGGCCGGCGGGCAGCGGGCGGAACATCAGGCAGCCATGAACAGACGAATCGGTATTGATGTCCTCGATGGCCGCCAACAGCTCGTCCTGCGAAACATCGGCGGGAAGCAAAACGCGGCGAGCTTCAATGCCAACCTTCTCGCAGCGCTTGAGCGCACCGCGCTCGTAGGATAGGTCGTCCTCGCGTTCACCCACACGCACGATAGCCGACGTCGAAACAACGCCCCGCTCGCGCAGGGCTGCGCAGCGAGCAGCAAGTTCCTCAGTCAACGCGCGGGCGACGGGAGCACCCTTCAGTAGCTCAGCCATGGCTATCCCCTCTTCCTTGCGGCGTCGGCGGCGCGGCGCGCCAGCGCATCGGCGCGCGGCAACCACATGTCGAGCAACTCATCACACGCCGTCTCGAGCTCCTCAGCACGAGCGCGATCCTTCATAGACGTGGTGTTCGCAAAGAGCGTCAAGCTCGCGCCCTGCATAGCAGAACGGCAGAACACGGCGCCGCACGCCACATCGGACAGCAGCTGACGCGAACCCTTGTCGGCCATGTCCTCGAGCAGCGCCAGTGCACGCCCGCAGGCATCCATAATGCGATACGGCGGCATAGCGGCCACATGCAGCGCATCCTGAATCGCGGTCGCTCGAGCCGGATCGTCACGCGGAATACCGTACGCCGCGGACACCTGCCCATAGGCACGAACGTCCTCGGCAACCAACTCGACAAGCTCCTGGGCCAGCTCATCAGCCTGGGCAAACGCGCGCGTCAGGTCATCCGCGCGATCGGCAAGCGTGGGGTTGGTCGCGCCGTAGCGCGCGACCATCCCGCACAGCGAGGCGCCCAGCGCACCCACAAAGGCGCTCGCGCTGCCGCCGCCGGGCACCGGCTCGCGCGCGGCAAGCGCCTCGGCAAACCCGCGGCAGGTCTTGTCCATCATCTCTTGGCTCATACACATGCACCTTCAAGTCATATACATCGGTCGAGCGGCAACCGCCGACCGACCGCATCGATCACATAATGGTGCTAAGTCTAGCCCATAAGCACATGGGCGTCAGCGCACCTGGCCATCGCGGATTTCTATGGCACACGATAGGCGGCAGCGACACAAACATGGGACACATGGCCCACGTTTCGAGACTCCCGGGCAGCGGCAACTGGGGCATACATATAGGTAAGGAGCCCTATGTTGGGGCAACGCTCGCCACGACACCGGACGACGAATGGAGGAATAACCGCACAGCAAACAAAGGCATCATGTGCATGCGTAACCGCCGCCCCAGCGATCCGCGGCACACGATGTCCCTGGCAGACAAGGAGGACGCCACCATGAAGAAAAAGACCCTATCGATCCTTTCCCTTTGCATCGCCCTCTTTGCCGTGTTTGCCCTTGTCGGCTGCGGCGGGAGCGCATCGGGCGGCGGCAGCGCCTCCAAGAGCGAGAGCAAGGAAAAGGTCCCCGTCGCCAAGAAGACCGACTTTATCTGGTTTAAGGTCGAGATGCCCGAGGGCGTCGGCGTAAGCGACTCCGCCGGCAAGAATGCCGACAGGGTTCAGTTCACCTTCCCCGAAGACGAGAACGCCTCGGCCGATCGCTTTATCCCCGTTTGGAAAAAAGCGCTGACGGCCGAGGAATCCCACGCCGACCAGGCGGAAAAGAAGGGGGATACGTTCCAGTGGAAGGATGGCGGGTCCGTCGAGTATAACGGCAGGACGTGGCTCGTCGGAACATACGAGGACAACAGCGGCATCTCAACCATGCTTTTTACCGACGTTGAGCCGGGAAGCGCCTACGTCCTCATCTCGAACTTCGACCAGCACAAGAAAGAAGCCGAGACACTCCTCAACTCCATCGAGTTCCCCGACGACATGAAGAAAGCAGTTGACGAGGCACGCGAAGTCGAGATTTCGAGCATCGAGATCAAGTAACGGGGCACCCGCACGTGCCTATGCGCACCCGCGCGCATGCGCTCCATTAAAACAACGGGCGCCCAACCCGGGGGGTGTTCCTATAGTTTTGTCAACTGGGAAATGCTCTCCGTG
>NZ_QSCW01000050.1:0-539 GCF_003463445.1 Collinsella sp. OF02-10 | reverse complement strand
GGGGCGCCGGGGGCGGGAATCGCGCACTCCATATTTTGTTCACAAATCAACTAACTGGGCTCCGAGATGCTCAGAGTCACGCGTATGGTCATAAAACTTGGACAGACCGTATGACCTCGGGAATCTTGCTGTCCACTGAAGACATAGTATCTTTATACCCTCATCGATCTCCGCTAGTTAGCCCGTAATAAATTGAAGGACAACGTTAACAAACCTATATAAACGCCAGTGGGGGCTCTATCACTAATTAGATAGAGTCCCCACTGGCGGAGTGTATTTGATTAAAACAATGCCCCTTAATTAATGTACTGGAAATAAGGAGCAAAAGATCCGTCCGGATATACGTGGCGACAGAACTCTGGAGCCGACTGAGCGCCACCAGAAAGCGACATGAGTAAAAAGATCGGCTCTGCCTCACCGCGAACGACTACGATGCCCTCGACTAAAGCCAATCCGAACACACCTAAAACAGATAGGGCAAATGTCGGTTTATATAACGCAAAGAAGGGGGAGGCCGCGAGGCCTCCCCCTTCTTCAAG
>NZ_QSCW01000005.1:0-132158 GCF_003463445.1 Collinsella sp. OF02-10 | reverse complement strand
GGCGTCGGGTCGGAGAGTCGTGTCATGGCCATCACCTCTCCTCGGAGCGCGCGAACCAGGCCGCGCCCGCCGCCGTGAGCGCGGCGAACGCGAGCGCGCAGACCGCAAGGCCCGCCAGCGTGAGCATGCCGTCCGCCATGAGCGCCCCGCCGAGCGCCATGTCCGCCGCGAGCGGCTCGCCGCTCGGCAGCACGGGAATGAAGCTCGTGGGGATGACCATGTTCGCCGACGGCGGAAAGAGCTGCGGCAGCGGCACCAACGACCAGGCGAACCCACCTAAGAGTTGCGCGGCGAGCGGGCAGAAGATGCCCGCGAGCATGCCGAGCCGCGCCGTGAGGAAGAGCCCTGCAGGGATCATCCACGCCGCGGTCACCGTGTTGGCGAGCGCGCAGAGGAGCATCGTGAGCGTGCCCGCGGCCGTGAGACCCTGCGAGGAGAACGCCGATCCCGCGAGGTAGATGCCGAAGACCACGAGGTTCGAGAGCGTGCAGAGCGCGAGGCACCAGAGCGCCTTGGCCCACCAGGCGCGCCCGAGCGGGAAGCCCAGGCCCAGAAGCCCCCGCATCCGCGTGCGAGCATCCGCCCGCGCGACGCACGCCACCACGAGCGAGAGACACACGGGCAGGAAGAGCGCGTACCAGTAGTTCCACGCGCTGAAGATCTGCACGCCCCGGTAGGGCATCGCGCCGAGCAGCGGCATCGGCAGCGCCATGAGCACGGCCAGGCGAACCGGTGCCGCGTGGCGCGACTTCAGGGCCTCGGCGCGCAGGCCCGCGAGCAGGCCGCCTTTCTCGCCCGTCATGCCGCCACCTCCCCGCGCGCTCGTCGCCCTTCCCGGCAGAAGCTCATGAAGAGTTCCTCGAGGTCCTGCCCGGGACGAAGCGCATCCTCGTAGGCAAGGCGCCCCCCGCAGATGATGCCGATGGTGTCCGCCATCTGCTGCACCTCGGAGAGGATGTGGCTCGAGACGATCACCGTCGTACCCGCCGCCGCGAAGCCGCGGATCTGGTCGCGCAGTTCCTCGATGCCGATGGGGTCGAGGCCGTTGGTGGGCTCGTCGAGCACGAGCAGGCGTGGCCGGGCGATCAGCGCCAACGCGAGCCCCAGGCGCTGCCGCATCCCCATCGAGAAGCGCCCGGCGCGCTTCTTCCCGGTGTCCGCGAGGTCCACGGCGGCGAGCACCTCATCTATGCGGCTCTCGGGAAGGCCCAGCAGCGTGGTGCGCACGCGCAGGTTCTCGCGCGCGGTGAGGTTGGGGTAGAGCGGCGCCTCCTCGATGAGGCTGCCGATTGCGTAGAGGTCCTCGCGGCGCCAGGCGTGCCCGGCAAAGAGGATCTCCCCGGCCGTCGGCCGCAGCATCCCGCAGATCATCTTGAGCGTTGTCGACTTGCCGGCGCCGTTGGGACCGAGCAGCCCGTACACCTCGCCCTCGCGGATATGAAGGCTCACGTCGGCCACGGCGTCCTGCGCCTGGTCGCCGCGGCCGAAGCGCTTGGTGAGCCCACGCGTCTCGAGCATGTAACCCATGGGTTTATCCTTTCTCTTCCGGGAGCGCGGGCCGAGTCACCGTGCCCGCGCGCCTTACCTTTCGGGTTCACCATCCATGGTGGGGCGCGTTTCTAACGAAGCCATAACGGCCGTTGGGTTCTTTTGGCGCCAACCCTTCTCGACCCGCACATCATGATTAATTTGCTTAAGGCAACAACTTTCCCGATCGATGTAATCACCGAATCAAAACGTGTACATCACCCTCCAAAACCGACATTTTTCGGCATGTTTGGAGGCTGATGTACACGAATGTGAAATCCACCGCCGCCCAAAAGCGCCTTCCTCATGTCTGGACTCTCTATGCTTACGCTGGATAGACATCGCCGGAACGGGTATAGTAGCGAAAGTTTTGTCGTTAACCAGCGGGGGAGTCCTGTGGGCATCAAAAAGAAGATCAAAAAGGAGCTTATCGGCACTTCCGATTACCCGTCGAATAAGATCTTTACGATCTCCAATTTCATCACCTTTACGCGCCTGATCCTCACTCTGGTATTTCTGTACCTGTTTGTGACGGATAACAACCGCGTCATCGCCATCGTTATCTACGCCGTTGCCGCCTCTACCGACTGGATGGACGGTCAGATCGCCCGCATGACCAAGACGGTCTCGTGGCTCGGCAAGGTCATGGACCCCATCTGCGACCGTGCGCTGCTGTTCACCGGCGTACTTGGGCTGGTGGTCCGCGGAGAGCTGCCCATCTGGGTCTGCGTGCTCATTATTGGCCGCGACATCTATCTGGGCATCGGCACGCTTATCGTTCGTCATTATCACCGTCGCCCCATCGATGTCGTCTTTCCCGGAAAGATTGCCACTGCACTGCTCATGACCGGCTTCTCGCTCATGCTGCTCGGGTTCCCCGTTATTGACGGCCTGCGTCTTTTACCTTCAACCCTTACGGCCTTCCCGGGCCTCAACGGAAGCTCGGTGCCCCTCGGCATCTTCTTTGTGTACGGCGGCGTGATCTTCTCCATGCTCACGGCTGTCATCTATTCCATTAAGGGCGGAGTGGCCATTAAACAGGCTCTCGCGCATCCCGAGGACGAGGACATCGACTTTCTGAACCCTGAAATCGAAGACTGATTCGTTGGGGTATGATTACGTACGGTTCATTATTTGCGGCACGTCCGCGATAAGTTAGGGGTTGTCATGGACAACATGGTTAACAATATGCCTCAGAATGATAAGACTGCTGACGCTACCTGCGTATTCCGCGTGCCTTCAAGCGACGTCACCGTTCCCGACCTCATGGCCAACGTGCGCATCACCGCCCCCGTTCTGTCCATCGTCAAGGGTCCGCAGACCGGTGCCGCCTTTGAGCTCGAGGACGACGTGACCACCATCGGCCGCGATCCTGCAAACGGCATCTTCCTCAATGACATGACTGTTTCGCGCAGCCACGCGCGCATTATTCGTGAGGGCCTCGGCGCTCGCATCGAGGATCTGGGTTCGCTCAATGGCACCTGGGTCGACGGTGCCATCGTCAACGCGGCCCCGCTGCACGACGGTTCTTCCGTCCAGATCGGTACGTTTACGCTCATCTATCACGAGAGCACGCCGGAGCGCATCGAAACCGGCGAGTAGGGCATGGCCGAACGCAACTATCTGAGTATCGGCCAAGTCGTCAACCTACTTCGAGGCGCATACCCCGATCTTTCGAACTCAAAAATTAGATTTCTAGAAGATGAGGGGCTCATTACCCCTCATCGTACGCCTAAGGGATACCGTCAGTACTCTAAGGAGGACGTTGATCGCCTGGAGGTCATCCTGCACTTGCAGAAGACCCGCTACATGCCGCTCAACGTGATTAAGCAGCGCTTGGAAAACGCCACGGACCTGTCAACGCTCGCCTACGAGGTGGGCTTGCTGTCCGATGTTCCGCTTAAGACGGAGCCCAAGGAGACCAAACAAAAGCTGCATCCCATCGAGACCATTCCCGATATGCTGGGCGTCGAGATCTCGTTTATCCGCTCGCTCGCCGAGAACGACCTCATTCGCATCATCAAGAGTCCGCAGAACCGTGAGCTCGTCGATGGTCGCGATTTTCCGATCATCCGCTACTGCTCCGAGCTGTCACGCTTCCATATCGAGCCGCGCAACCTGCGTCAGTACGTGTCTTCCGCCAACCGCGAATCCTCGATGTTTGAGCAGGTGCTCGTGAGCATGCTCGGAATGGATACCTCCGATGACGAGCGCGACGCCAAGCTCGAGCGTGCGTTTAAGAAGCTTCACGACCTGACGGAGGGCGTGCACACCGCGCTGCTCAAAAACCGCGTTTTTGAGTCGCTCAACGCCGTGGTCGAGGACGCCGACATCGATGCACTCGATGAGGAAATCGCTCGCTCCGAATCCACCAAGGCCAAAAACGAAGAAACTGCCGCACCGGCTTCGCACGAGGATTCTCTCGTAAAGCCGCTCAAGGTCGTCGCCCCTTCGCAATCCGGCACCGTCACCGCGGGCAAATAACCGCTGTTGATATTTCGGCAACCCATTGAAAGGTCATGCAATGTACGACTTCGAATCTCAAATCGTCGACATCCCCGACTATCCCGAGCCCGGAGTCATCTTCAAAGACATCACGCCGCTCTTTGGCAATCCCGAGGCGCTCAAAGCCATGACCGATGCCCTCGCCGAGCAATTTGCCGGCATGGGAATCACCAAGGTCGTGGGCCCAGAGGCTCGAGGCTTTATGGTTGGCGTACCGGTGGCTGTAGCCCTTGGCGCCGGCTTTGTTCCCGCACGTAAACCGGGCAAGCTGCCGCGCGAGACCGTGAGCCAAAGCTATGAGCTCGAATACGGAACGGATTCCATTGAGATCCATGCCGACGCTATCAGCTCTAAAGATACCGTGTTGATTCTGGATGACTTGGTCGCGACGGGCGGAACCGTCGAGGCAACAGGTAAACTGGTGCGAGATATGGGCGCAAAGCTTGTCGGTTACGGTTGTATCCTTGAGCTTGCGTTTCTCAACCCGCGCGAGAAGCTCACGCCGTCTGATGGCGATGTGGAGCTCTTTAGCCTGGTGACGGTGGACTAGCCGTTACCCTTAGTTACTGGAAAGGAAGCTACATGCGCACAGCAAACACGCACAAAAACATGGCACGCTGCGCTGCTACGGCAACCCTCGCTTGTGTTTTGGGCTTGGGCCTCGCGGCTCCTGCCTACGCCGATACCGCATCCGACCTTGCCGCTGCTCGAACGAAGCTCGAGCAGATCGGTACCCAAACCCAGCAGATTTACGATGAGCTCGCCACGCAGACGCAGGCGCTCGATCAGACTGCTGGCGAGATCACGCAAAAGCAGCAGGAGATCGCTGACGGTCAGGCCAAGCTCTCGACCTATGTCGCCGGCGAGTACAAAACTGGCGGTCTGAGCCTGCTTCAGGTTCTGACGGGCGTTGACGACCTGAGCGATATGCTCAACCGTCTGTTCTACTACGGCAAAGTTTCCGATAAGCAAGCTCAGACCATTCAAGAGGTCAAGGAGCTTAAGCAGCAGCTCACCGATAAGCAGGCCGAGCAGGAGAAGAACGTCGCCACCACGCAAAAGAAGGTCGACGAGCTTAACGCCCAGCAGGCTGAGGCCCAGAACGTCGTATACTCCCTGGATTCGCAGCTGCAGGCCGAGCTTGCCGCAGAGGCCGAGGCCAACGCCGCGCTGCAGGCCGGCATCAACGCCAGCACTGCCGAGAAGGCCACGGTAAGCAACGAGACTGCCGGTACGACCGAGAACACCAACAACGGTGGTCAGACCAGCAATAACAACAACCAGGGCGGCAACACTCCGGCTCCTACGCCGACACCTGCTCCGACGCCGCAGCCCTCCACGCCTGCTCCGGCTCCGACGCCTTCTGCTCCGAGCCAGTCCGTCGATGGCGGTTCTGTTGTCTCGCGTGCATACAGCAAGCTTGGTTGCGCTTATTCCTGGGGCGGAATTGGCCCGAACAGCTTCGACTGCTCTGGTTTTGTTAGCTATTGCCTCACTGGTCGCTATTGCCGCCTGGGCACCACGGGTACCTTTATGGGCTGGACGCGTGTGTCCGATCCGCAGCCCGGTGACGTTGTGGTCAACTCGTACCACACCGGCATTTACATCGGTGGTGGTCAGATGATTCATGCTTCCGACTACAACACGGGTGTTATCATCAGCTCCGTTGCCGCCGGCATGAACAACAACTATATCTTCGTGCGCTACTAAGTCATCTTACACAGCGTGTGAATGTGGACCTCGTGGCTTAAAGTCGCGAGGTCTATTCTTTTGTCTCTAATCTTGTACGGCTATCTAGTATTCAAAACTAGATAGCCGTACATTCGGTTTGCAAGATGGCTATAATTGTTGAGGAACAATTAGAAAGGACCCTCTATGAGCTGGGCACTTATCTCCGATTCAAGCTGTAACCTCCGCGATTGGCAACCGACCGCGCCCCATACCACCTTTGCATTTGCGCCCCTCAAAATTCGAGTGGGGGAGCGTGAATTCGTCGATGACCTTTCGCTCGATGTACATGAGCTCAACTGCGCTGTTCAGGCGGAGACGAACGCTTCTTCGAGCGCTTGTCCCAGCGTAGGGGAGTGGGCCGAGCTCTTCAAATTGGCAGACAAGACCATCTGCATGCCAATCTCTGAGGGCGTGTCGGGCAGCTACAATGCGGCAGCCACGGCTCGCGATATGGTTCTTGCCGAGGAGCCCGACCGGCAGATTCATCTAGTCAATTCGCGCGCAGCTGGCGGCAAAATGGACCTCATTTTCTTGCTGTTCGACCGCTATCTTGCAAGCAATCCGGATGTCTCATTCGAGAACGCTTGCACATACTTCGATAGCCTTGAACAGAACAGCAAAATCCTCTTCAGCTTGTGCAATTACGAAAACCTGGCCAAAGCCGGACGTATCCCTAAGGCAGCCGGCGTCATTGCCAACAAGCTCAATATCCGCATTTTGGGCACGGCGAGTGAGGCCGGTAAAATCGAACTCGTCGGTCACACGCGTGGCGAAAAGAAGATGCTCAACAAGATCATCGATACCATGGAAGCCGAGGGTTTTACGGGCGGCGAGGTCGTCATCGACCATGTGGAAAATGAGACAGGCGCCCAGGCACTTGCCAGCCGCATTGTGGAGCGCTGGCCAGGCTCCAAGACTATCATCATGCCCTGTAACGGGCTAGATTCATACTATGCCGAAATGCATGGGCTCATTATCGGCTACGGCATGGGCGTGGCTTCGGGCCAATAACGTCCAACCAAGCAAAAATACGGGCGGGACAAAGTGACAGATGGCCCTTTGTTCCGCCCGTTATATACGTTGGCTAGCTATTAAACCCATTAAACTTTAGATAGCTCATCAGGTACGCCTTCGAAACGAAGGATGAAACCGCACTGCGCACAAGCAGCGACTCACGCGTTACCTGATGCGCCGTATCGGGAACCGGCGTCTGCTCGACGGAAAACGCCGAACGAATCGATGCCTCGAGCTGATCGACCACATAATCGAAGGCCGTCGGGGCATCATAGCTCAAACGCTGAATGTTAAAGAGTGCCTGCACCGCAGCAATAGGTAACACCTGCTTAAAGAGGCAGATAGCGATCAGGCGGGCAATCTGCTCGCGGCCATATTGCTTTTTAACCGGAGCAGGCACCAGGCCGACCTTCACGTAGTTGTTGATCATCGATGGCGTAATGACGGGCTGCTCAACGCAAATGGACAGCGGCTCCATCCACAGCGCAACATACTCAATAACCTGGTCGCGATAGAGCGTCACATTGGGCAACTGGTCATAGCGCGACAGACTCAACCTATTGAGTTTGCACACGATTTCGGACTGAATAAATGCATCGGGCAGCACCGTGGGCTGAATATCCTCAGGCTTAATACTGACCGACGAATCGGACATCGGAATAACGTGTTTAACGTGGTTCATAAAGGTCCTCCGTTCATTTTCTATATTGTATTCTAGGTTTTCTAGTTTTGCATACCACATAGCCGGCAAGTAAAAGTGGTTGGACAACACATTGATGCATCGTCCAACCACTTTGTGTAAAGATAGCAACCTTACATAAGATATATTATCGTACTTATTCACGGAGAAACGCGTATGCGCTCGTTGCTGCTATGGCTCCGTCCGAAACGGCGGTCACAACCTGGCGTAAACGCTTGGAACGGATATCGCCGGCTGCGAATAAGCCGGGCGTACGGGTGGCCATCGAATCGTCGGTGACAATGCCGCCGTCAGGAGCCAGATCGACTAGATGCTCAACCAGCTCGGTATGCGGCAGCATCCCCGTAAAGACAAAGATGCCAAACGAGCCAGGTTCAAATGACTCGGTATGAGTCTCACCGGATGCATTGTCCTTAAAGGTGATCGTCGTTGGCATTGCTTCGCCCGAGAGCTCCACAATACTAGTTTGGTACCTAACTGTAATATTGTCCTTTTCGAGTACTTTCTGAACAACACCATCAGGCGCACGAAATTGGTCGCGGCGCAGCACGATGGTCACGCTGGTGGCAATGTCTGACAGGAACAGCGCCTCTTCGCATGCCGAATTGCCACCACCGATTACAAAAACCTGCTTGCCGCGGAAAAACATGCCGTCACATGTCGCGCAATATGAAACGCCACGACCGCGATACGTATCCTCGCCTGCGAAACCTGCCGGACACGGCGTGGCACCCATGCAAGCGATAACGCTCGAGGCCAGCGTATCGCCCATATCGTGATGCACCGTAAACAACGCTGCATCGGCATCGTAATCGATACCCGTAACCATGCTCCATGTAACCTGTGCTCCCAGGCCCTCTGCATGCTGCTGAAAACGCTCGCCGAGTTCGGCGCCACTCAGGAGCGGGAAACCCGGATAGTTCTCGACCTCATTGGTTGTGGCGATCTGCCCTCCCGACATGCCCTGCTCAATCACGGTCGTCGTCAGGTTGGCACGCGCAGCATAAATGGCGGCAGCATAGCCCGCGGGGCCGCCACCGATAATCGCAACATCGATCGGCTTATCGGTAGTCATGAAGCGTCCTTTCGTCGAAACGTTGTCGTTCTTTGCGCTCATACCCAAATTTACGTGAACGTGACACTCATGCACTACAATGATAAATCCGTATTACAAAGCTGAAGGGGTGTTATCGATGGACCAGGCGCAGACGAGTGACGACGCTCCCCTGCTCACGCACAGCACTCCCCAATCGGAGCAAACCACGCTCCTGGCTCAACAAAAACCTCTCGTGACCATCGTGCACGCCTCCGTTGGCTCGGGCCACAAGGCCGCCGCAAATGCGATTGCGCAGGCATTCGACCTCATCCGCGGCACCAATGGCATCCCCGAGGATATTGAGATTGAAGTGCTCGATATCCTTGATTTTGGACGTATTAAATTCGACGGCAATAAGACCGCGGCTTCTTTTACGGGAGCCACACGCCCCATTTACGACCTGACCTGGCGATATACGCTTACGGGACATCTTCTCTGGGGTGGCGGAACGGCATGGTCGCGAATTATGTTCCCCGCCTTCAACGAATATATTCGTAGCCGCAGGCCCATAGCCGTGGTTGCAACGCACATCACAGCAGCCAATGTTGCCGTGGGCGCCCGCGTAATTACGGGTATCGATTATCCGGTCATCTGCGTACCGACCGACTACGAAGTCGAGGGATGGTGGCCCCACAAGGACACCGATTTATTCTGTGTTGCCAACGAATTTATGGCCGAAACGCTGCGTCCGCGCAAGGTGCTCGAGACAAAGATTCGCATTACCGGCATTCCTATTCGCGCCGGATTCGACACGGATTATGATCGCGAAGAAGAGCTAGCTAAGTTCAACCTCCCCACCGACAAGACCGTCGTGCTGGTAATGGCCGGTGCCAGCTTGCCTCAACCGTACGTTCGCTTTCGCGCGGAGATGGACCGCACCCTCCCCTTCCTACGCAGCTTCGAAGACATGCACTTTGTCTTTTTGCCGGGCAAGGATAAGGAATACGCCGCCCGCCTCAAGACACTCTTCGATGCCATGAAGCTCGAAAATGTCACGGTGCTGGACTATGTCGACGACATGGCGGCCCTCATGCACGGCTGCGACCTGGCAATTCTCAAATCGGGCGGACTCACGGTCACCGAGTGCCTATGCGCACATCTGCCGATGATCCTGCTGGGCAAATCATACGGCCAGGAAAAGGCCAACACCACGATGCTCACCGGCATGGGCGCCAGCATGCACGTCACCACCGCACGAGAGCTCATCGTGACGTTGCGTCATCTCCACGATCATCCTGAGTCGCTCAAGGCACTGCTCATCAACGGCGAAGTACTACGCCGCCCCCACGCAGCCGAAGACATAGCCATCGCAACCATGGAGCTCGTAGGCAAACCCCAAAAGCGCAAACGAGCCTTCTGCCGCTTCTACTGGGGCGGAAAACCCGCGCACATCCGCTAGCGTCTTAATTTCCGCTTGCCTGCGGGAGGCCCCTATATATCATCCCGTGCTCAAACATTCTCGCTTCGCTGCGAAACTGCGCGCGGGACGATATATAGGGGCCTCCCGCAGGTAAGCTGCGTTAACGTACCAGCGGCTATACCAGATTCCCCACCAGTAGAATCTGCAAAGGGGAACCAGAAAATATAAATACAGTAAGTCGATGCGACAAAGGAGGCGTCCCTTCATCGCATCGACTTACTAGAAAAGTAAATATTGTTTCAAGCGAGTAGCCGCCCGCCCGGGGCTTACCTATATCGTTCCACGCGCAGTTTCGCAGCGAGCGAAGCGACGCGAGAATGTTTGAGCATGGAATGATATGTGTGAGAGGCAGGCGGGAGGGATACGAGCGCCCCGCGAGAATGTTTGAGCACGGGATGATATATAGGCCCCTCCCACTGGTGAGCGGACGATTGAGTTTAAGCGACGCCGCTGGAGCCGAAGCCTCCTTTGCCACGGTCGGTTTTGTCTAGTTCTTCTACTTCTACGAGGTTGACCGTGGGGACTTCTTGGATGACGAGCTGGGCGATGCGGTCGCCTTTGTTGATTTGGATGTCGTTGGTGGGATCCAGGTTGATGAGAATAACCTTGAGTTCCCCTCGGTAGTGGGCGTCGATGAGGCCCGGCGTATTGACTATAGACAGGCCCTGCTTGATGGCCAAGCCGCTGCGGGGCTGGACGAAGCCGGCGTAGCCATCGGGCAGGGCGATGGCCAGCCCCGTAGAGACCAGACGGCGTTCGAAGGGCTTCAGGACGCAGTCTTCGTTGGAGCGTAGATCAAAGCCGGCATCGGTGGGATGGGCGTATTTGGGAAGCTCGAGGGTGGGGTCGAGACGCTTTATGTTGACGGTAATGTTGGACATGGAATCACCTTAGCTTGTCGAGCTCTTGCAGAAATTCATCGACGTCTTTGAAATCGCGGTAGACCGAGGCAAAACGGATGTACGCAACCTTGTCGATCTTGGCCAAGCGCTTGAGCACCATGTCACCCAACTCATGGGACGTGACGGCCGTCAGCGTGCGAGAGCGAAGCTCGACCTCGATGTCATCGATAATCTCATTGAGCTTCTTAGTGTCGATATCGCGCTTGATGGTGGCGCGCATCAAGCCGACAAGAAGCTTATTGCGATCGAACCGCTGCTTAGTTCCATCTGACTTAATGACCTCGATAGGGTCCTCGCATCGCTCAAACGTTGTAAAGCGGTAGTTACACGAGCAACATTCGCGACGGCGCTTAATGGTGTTATTTGACTCCTGCATACGGGAATCAACGACGCGGGTATGTGCCTTGCCGCATTTGGGACAGCGCATGGTACCTCCTCTTAAACGATAACAAGGGTACCATGCGCAGCGCGATAATGATTACGAACGAGCAGGAACCTTAAGATACGCACCGGCGGCGAGCGAACCATGCTCCAGATGATTGACGCTACGGATCATGTCGGAAGTCTCTTGCGTGGAAAGGCCTTCGATTGGATATTCTTCGGCAAGCGACCAAAGAGAATCGCCAGGCTGAACGCGAATGGTCTCGTAGGTAATGTTGGAAACGGACTCGGCATACGCGGCGTGACGAGCGCTAAAGACCGACATAGCGAGGACAAAGAAGAGCGTAAGCGCAACGGCGACGGCGACAATCGTCGGAACCTTCAGGGCAACGCGGGCCGGCGCGACTACAGCCTGCTGATTGCGCGCAGGCTTTACGGTCAAAGGCTGAAAGCCGGAGCGGCCACCCTGAACAACCGTAAAAGTGGGTTCTGCAGGCGTCTCGAGCTTAAGGGCGAGGTTTCCCTGGACCATATTCGTTACGTTCATCATGTTCTCCTCTCGCGTGTTTTGCTGAGAACAGTTTTATCAAGCCGCGCGGACAAAAATGTCTAGCGCGAGAACGAATGTTCGGTTATTATTATCTTCGAACAGTTGTTCCTGTCAAGCAAAATTCGAACATTTGTTTGACATGGGTAGAGAGGATGCCCTGATGGCTCGCAAAATTACCAAGCGTCAGCAGCAAATTTACGACTTCATCAAGGAATATCAGCAGGAGAAGGGTTATCCGCCCAGCGTGCGCGAGATGGCTTCTGCCGTGGGCCTTTCCTCCCCCAGCACCGTGCACGCCCATCTCTCTGCCCTGGAGGCTCGCGGGCTACTCAAGCGCGATGCCACCAAACCGCGCGCCCTGGAACTCTTTAACGAGGATGGTTCCTCTGTCTCAATTTCCAAATCTGACGAGCCCACCGCACCTCGCGGAACGGTCTCGCTACCGCTCGTTGGTCGCGTCGCGGCTGGGATTCCCATTCTGGCAGAGCAGAATATCGAAGACACGTTTACTATCCCGACCGAAATCGCCACTGATCAGGGTTCCTTTATCCTTGAGGTGCATGGGAGCTCAATGATCAATGTCGGCATCTTCAATGGCGATTACATCATCGTCCGTGAACAAAAGAGTGCCATGAACGGCGAAATTGTCGTGGCCATGATTGATGGTTCGGCGACCGTCAAGACGTTCTACAAGGAGCAGGGGCGTGTGCGCTTGCAGCCCGAGAACGACACCATGGAACCTATCTATGCAACGAATCCCGTTATCCTGGGCAAAGTCGTCGGCTTGATGCGCCGGTTCTCGTAATGCAAAAACGCATAACCATCTTTGATACCGTCCGCGGGTTTACGATGATTTCTATGGCAGGTTTTCACGCTTGCTATGATCTCGCCTACCTGTACGGCTGGGATATGCCTTGGTTTACCCAGACTGTCTTTCAAGACGTCTGGCGCGCCAGCATCAGCTGGGTATTTTTGTTTATCGCGGGTTGGATGTGCACGCTCTCACGCAACAATGCCAAACGAGCGGCTAAGTACGCTGCCGCAGCTTTGGTCGTCTGGATCGCAACAACGCTCGTATCGGTCGACGATTCAGTGAACTTTGGCATCATTTATTGCATGGCGGTGTGCACCGCGGTGGTTGCGTTCACCCGTCCGTTACTCCAAAAATTACCGGGCTCATGGGGCATCGCAGCGTGCCTTGTTCTTTTTGCCCTAACCTGGGGCATTCCAAAGGCGGTCTACCCACTCCCCTACCTGGCATGGCTTGGATTCCCAGGCCCGGGTTTTGTTTCGGGAGATTACTATCCGCTCATACCGTTTGTCTTTATGTACCTTACCGGCTTTTTTGCTGCCCAGGCAGCACAAGCATCAAGTCTCGAAGCGCCAGCATGGGCATACGCCAATCCTATCCCGGCGCTCGCAGTCCTGGGTCGGCATGCCTTACCGTTCTACCTGCTCCATCAGCCAGTCATTCTAGGCGTGCTAGAAATCGTTTATTCCGTACGATAGCGCTCGAGCCGCGGTGCAATACGAGCCGGCAACTTCGCCACAATGCGAACGCCGTCCTCGAGATATTCCTCATGCAGAAGGGTTCCCTGCTCATGCACCAGCGTGATGAGAGCGCCCTCGCGATACGGGATATCAGCGGAGAGCAACACATCGGTGGCAGCTGCCTCGCGAGCAATCCGGTCGACGAGATCGTCGAGCCCCTCGCCCGTTTGGGCCGAGAACAGAACGGCCTCCGGATAGCGACGACGGAAACTCAATCGATCGACGCTATCGAGAAGATCGATTTTATTGAATACGGTCAGCGTTAAACGCTCTCCGGCGCCGATCCCATCAAGCACGCGGTCGACAGCCTCCAGCTGCCGCTCATAGTCCTCGTCAGACGCATCTACGACTTTGAGAATTAGATCGGCACCCAAAACCTCGGACAGCGTCGATTTAAAGGCATCGACCAGACCATGCGGCAGCTTTTGAATAAAGCCGACGGTATCGGTAATCGTCATGCCGCGACCGCCGGGCAGACGATACGAACGCGTCGTCGGGTCGAGCGTAGCAAACAGCTTGTCCTGCGAAAGTACCGTAGAGCCGGTCAGACGATTGAGCAACGTCGATTTACCGGCATTGGTATAACCGGCCAACGCGACGCGAAACGCCGGTGACTCAATGCGACTCTTGGATTGAACATCGCGACGCTGTTCAACCTGCTTGAGCTCACGACGAAGCGCAGCGATCTTATTACGAATAAGGCGACGGTCGACCTCGAGCTGACTTTCGCCCTGACCAAAACGTGAGCCGATGCCGCCGCGCGTCTGCTCCTTGGCGAGATGGCTCCACATGCCACGCAGGCGAGGCAACAAATATTGAAGCTGTGCCAGCTGTACCTGCAGGCGTCCCTCACGCGTCTGAGCATGCAGGCCAAAGATATCCAGGATCAGTGCTGTACGATCGATAATCTTTACCGGCTCGCCCACAGCTTTCTCCAAATAGGATTGCTGCGAGGGCGTCAGGTCGTCGTCAAAAATAACGACATCGGCATCCATGCGATGCACCAGGCCGCACAGCTCTTCTACCTTGCCGGAACCGATAAACGATTTAGGATACGGCTTTACCAAACGCTGCGACAAGCGTGCCACGCACTGAGCACCAGCTGTGTGGGCAAGACGCTCCAGCTCATCAAGCGAGCGATCGAGCGGCCATGCATTGTCGCGCCACTCAACACCAACTAAAATGGCACGCTCGGGCTCGGGTGCCGTGGGAACAAGGGGGAAACGGGCCATTAGGCAGCCTCAATACGATGCAGGATATCCTCAACGACCTCATCGATCGTACATTCATCCATATCAAACCACACGATACGGTCATCGCGCTTAAACCACGAAAGCTGACGCTTGGCATAACGACGCGAACGCATCTTAATGAGTTCGCGAGCCTCATCCATGCTCATCACGCCATTGAAAGCATCAATGATCTCTTTATAGCCAATTGCCTGCATCGACGTCAGGGCATCTCCCAGCCCCTGGCCCATAAGACCGCGGACCTCATCGACAAGACCCTGCTCAAACATCAGATCGACGCGCTGGTTAATGCGCTCGTAGAGCACCTCGCGATTACGCGTCAGACCAAACCATAGGGCATGATAATGCTCGTGCGGAACACTAAACTGCGACTTTTGCTGCGCATAGGAAACGCCATCATCATGCATCTCGAGCGCACGAATCACACGGCGCACGTTATGGGGATGAATAACAGCAGCCGATTCTGGATCGCGCTCGGCAAGCAAGGCATGCAGTTCTTCCTCGCCAATACGCTCGGCAAGCTCCTGATAGCCCGCACGACGATCGTCCTCAAGTTCACCCGAGGGAAAGTCCATCTCATCGAGGGCGGCCTTGAGATACAGCCCCGTACCTCCGCAAAAAACCGGCAGGCAACCCGAACCAAGGAGACGTTCAACATGCGCGCGAGCGTCGGCCTGATAAAGCGCAGCAGAATATGCCACACCCGGCTCTACAATGTCGACGAGACGCAGCGGCGCCGTGCACTCATCGGGCACCATCTTTGCGGTACCGATGTCCATGCCGCGATAGATTTGCATCGCATCGCACGACAGCACTTCGGACGAAAGACGAGCTGCCAAACGGTCGGCAACATCACTCTTACCAACCGCCGTCGGACCGACGATCGCAACGGCGGAAAGACCTGCCCCGAGAGAAACCATTAGCGCGGCTCGCCCACAACGGAGCCGGACAAATACCAGGTCTTGGCAACGTCAACGTCAACATCAACGATCTTACCAACAAGCTGATCGATGCTGTAACCCTCGGGGATAGGCGCATGCACGGTCTGATTCTTGGGACTCTTGCCCAGCAGGACCGCGTCGTTCTTTTTACTCGTTCCCTCAATGAGCGCCGGAACCACAGTATGAAGCTCACCCTGGTTATACTCGTGTGCCGTGGTCTCGATAACCTTAACCAGACGGTTGAAACGCTCGAGAATAACCTCATGCGGCGTAGGATCGTCAATCTCGGCGGCCGGGGTACCGGCGCGCTTGGAATAGATGAAGGTATAGGCCTGAGCATAGCGGACCGTCTCGGCAAGTGAGAGCGTCTGCTCAAAGTCTTCTTCAGTCTCACCCGGGAAGCCAACGATAATGTCGGTCGAGAGCGCGATATCGGGCATGCGGTTGCGAATGCGATCGACAAGGCCCAGATAGTCCTCGCGTGTATAACGGCGATTCATCTCTTTGAGGATCCGCGTCGAACCTGACTGGACGGCCAGGTGCAGCTGCGGCATAACGGCAGGCGTCTCGGCCATGGCGTCGATGGTCTCGGGCAACAGGTCCTTGGGATGCGAAGACGTAAAGAAGATGCGCTCCACGCCCGTATCGCCCACGGCACGCAGCAGATCGGCAAAACGCGGCTTGCCAAACAGATCGCGACCATATGAGTTAACGTTTTGGCCCAGCAGCGTAATCTCACGCACGCCCTGGCGCACCAAACCGGTCACCTCGTCGACAATCTCCTCGAAGGGGCGGCTCTTTTCGCGACCACGCACGTACGGCACGATGCAATAGGTGCAGAAATTATTGCAGCCCGTCATGATGGGCACCCAGGCGTGATACTGAGTCTCGCGATGCCACGGCATGCTCATGGCATCCGTATCCTCATGCTCATTGGTACGGATATGACGCTTGCCATCAAGGAACGCCTCGGCAATGAGCTCGGCCACATGCGCGATGGAATGCGTGCCAAAGATGACATTGACGTTATCGACGTTGGTGAGCAGGCCCTCGCCATCGCGCTGCGCGATGCAACCGCCAACGGCAACCACGCGCTTGCCCGAAGGCGAAGGCGGCAGGCTTTTGCAGGAATTGCACTGACCGTACAGGCGAGTATCGGCGGCCTCGCGCACGCAGCACGTCATGAAGACAACGATATCGGCATGCGCGGGATCGAGCGCCATGAGGCAGCCATACGAATCAAGCAGACCGCTCACACGCTCGGAGTCGTGCTGATTCATCTGGCAGCCAAAGGTGCGGATAAAGTAGGTTTTACCGGCAAGAATATCGCGTACGGAACGCTGGTCCATGTGCATAAGTCCTAACGATGGGGAGCGAAACGAGGCAAGCAGAAGCTATGCCACAGGCTTAACATCATCCATGACGACGTTATCCATAGCAGCTCGATTGATCTGGTGAACGTAGATAGAAAGGCGGATGGCCGTGCGCGACTCCCCGTTAATGAGGATGTCGGAGAACACGGGCGCGCAGGAAATATCAAAACCGGTTGGAATCAAAAAACCGCGCGCGATAGCAACGGCCTTAATGGCCTGGTTGACGGCACCGGCGCCGACACACTGGATGTTGACGGGTACACCATCCTTGACCATGCCGGCGATGGCGCCGGCAACGGACGCGGGCGATGATTTGCTTGATACCTTCAGGCAATCCATGAAGAAACTCCTGCATTTAAAAGTACGTTTTAACTGCAATAACTGTATCGTACCGAGTGGACTCGGTAAAGGCACTATTCCTCTTTGGCAAGATCAAAGGTCACGGTGATTCGATCACGCGAAACACGAATCTTTGGGTCGCCGCAAAGGTTGAGATAGTACCGGGCAGCAAGGTCATTAAAGTCGCGCTCCACAGCACGCGAAAACTGTGCAATGTCATCCTTGGCAATACGTAGCCCGCGACGATCCTTCGCGAGATCGACAGGAGCCGGCGCATGCGAGGACGAATCACGCTCGCGCAGCAGACGCGCGGCCACACCGCGAACGGGCTTAATCTGCCCCGCCAAAATGCGATGGGCCGTGCGCTCGGACATCTCAAGACCCAAACCCGAACAGATACGGATAAAGTCCTCGGCATCAGAAGCAAGGCCTAAACGATCGACAACCGGAAGCTCGCTCTCGTCATCAATGAACAGGAGACGAGACGTATCAAGCCGGCTTGACGCCTGAGCATAAAGGGTCGCGGCAATCTCAGACGGAGAACCAAGATAGACATCGCAACCACGCAACTCCTCGAGCGCAAACTCACATGCAGCGCGAATAATATTATGCGGACCGCGAGCACAGACATAACGTCCGTCCTCATCCTTGACGGCCTGGGGCCAGCTGGACTGATCGGCACGCTCACTGAGGCGGTCGGCCGCGACGCTCACCTTAAAGGCTGAACCAAGATCGACACCGGACGTGACCACACGGGCCTCATCGGTGTTCTGCTTGATCGAAAACAATGCCATGCCACGACCGTGAACGCCCCAACGGTCCATCTTCATGCTCTCGAGCTTGGAGGTAACGCGGGCATCAAAGATTCGCTCTTGCATATCCTGCGGAACGCCCGAACCGTTATCCAGAAAGACAAGCGTGCGGACGCCGTCTTCCTTGGTCGTGGCGAGATAGACCTTGTCGGCGCCGGCATCGCGAGCATTACGGAGCATTTCGATGACGATATCCTCGACATGCTGAATGTCGTGCTTTGCCTGGCGCCGCTCGGCCTCCGAAACGCGGAGGCGGACATACCCCTCGCCAAGGTTCTCCTCGACGCGAAGGTTGCCCTCCCCCGACATCGACGCGATAAATGAGATGAGCTCGTTCGCGTCGCTCATGTTATTTAGCGATATCGACAGCGCGGCTCTCGCGAATCACGACGACGCGCACCTGACCGGGATACTCCATCTCTTCCTCGATCTGATGGGCGATATCGTGAGCCAGAACCGTGGACTGGGCGTCGGAAATCTTGTCCGGCTGGACCATGACGTGGACCTCGCGACCGGCCTGCATGGCATAGGTACGTTCGACGCCGTCATGAGAGTTGGCGATCTCCTCGAGCTTCTCAAGACGCTTGATGTAGTTCTCGGCAGACTCGCGACGGGCACCGGGGCGAGAGGCAGAGACAGCATCGGCGGCCTGCACCAGGACATCGAGCACCGTGTTGGGGTCGACATCGGCATGGTGAGCCTCAATAGCGTGGACGATAACGGGCTTCTCGCCATAACGGCGGGCAAGCTCGGCGCCGATGACGGCATGTGGGCCCTCGACGTCGTGGTCGATTGCCTTGCCCAGGTCATGAAGCAGGCCGGCGCGCTTGGCGGTCACAACGTCCAGGCCAAGCTCGGAAGCCATCACGCCGCACAGATCAGAGACCTCGAGGGAATGCTGAAGCACGTTCTGACCAAACGAGGTACGGTAGCGCAGGGCACCAAGGGTCTTGACGATCTCGGGGTGCAGGTCGTGGATGCCGGTATCGAAGGCAGCCTGCTCGCCAGCCTCGCGCACGCGCTGCTGAACCAGGTCGGCGGCCTTGTGATACATCTCCTCGATACGGGCAGGGTGAATGCGGCCGTCGGCGATTAGGTTCTCGAGGGCGACACGGGCGGTCTCACGACGGACCGGGTCGAAGCTCGAAAGAACGACGGTCTCGGGCGTGTCGTCGATCACGAGGTTGACGCCGGAAACCTGCTCGAAGGTCCGGATGTTGCGACCCTCGCGACCGATGATACGGCCCTTGAGGTCATCAGAGGGAATGTGCACGGAGGTAACGGTGACCTCGGCAGTGTGGTCGGCAGCGCAGCGCTGAATCGCCAGAGACAGAATCTCCTGGGCGGTCTTGTGGCACTCGGCGCGAACCTGCTGCTCGGACTCGCGAATGATCGTGGCGGCCTCGTGGGTGACCTCGCCGCGAACCTTATCGAGGAGCTCCTTGTGGGCGTCCTCGCGGGTAAGGTCGGCGATACGCTCGAGCTCGGAGGTCTGCTTTGCGCAGAGCTCCTCGAGCTCACGGGAGCGCTTCTCGACCTGACCGGCCTGGCTGGACAGCTGATGCTCGCGCTTGTCGAGAGCGTCGTTGCGGCGATCAAGGGATTCCTCGCGCTGCATCACGCGGTTCTCGAGCGTACGAATCTCGTTCTTACGCTGCTTGTCCTCGGCCTCGGCGGCCTGCTTGTTCTTGATGATCTCCTCTTTAGCCTCGAGCAGAGCCTCTTTTTTGAGGGTCTCGGCCTGACGCTTAGCATCACCGATCAGGGACTCAGCCTGTGCGTGTGCCGACTGGATTTTTTCGTCGGCCTCGTGAAGACTACCCTGCTTGGCGGTGCGCATGTAGGCAATGGCGGCGATGGCACCCAAAACGATGCCAACGAGCGCTGCGATGATAGGCATGCTCACTCCTTTTTATGGATTCGTTACACAACAAAGCGAACCGTCCTTACGAACGGCTCGCGACATTTGAGTAATATGGGCGCAGCTTATGCGGGTCGGATACAGATAAACATATAAACAAACTCATCACAGATGAGCACATATCACAAAGCAAATGACAGTGTTTATCGTACGTTGAACCACAACAACTGTCAAATAAATGGCCCCAGCACGGCGGCTAAAACGCGGTGAACGGCAGGGCCACAAAACGCATACGCCTAAACCGCACATTCCTCACGTTCGGCATCGAGACGTGCCTTAACGGCATCGGCGGCGATGTGATACGAGAAGCCCTTGCCCATCAAAAACCGAACCAGTTTTTCGAATCCGCGCGTCTCTGGAACACGCCGCTTGGCGAGCAGGGCTGACGCACGCGCCAAATCGTCTTCGACGGCAAAATAGTCCTCGGGATAACCGGGAATGTCATCGAGCACGACATGACGGCGCTTGAGCTCGGTCTCGATTTTACGCTGTCCCCAACCGCGCCGCTTGCGTTCCTCGATAAAGTACGAGCAAAAGCGGTTCTCGTCTAAAAAGCGATACTCGGTGGCGCGCTCGACGGCGAAATCGATCGCGGTCTGGTGAAAGCCGTAGCGAGCCAGCTTGTCACGGACCTCGCCCGTCGCATGGTCGCGGCGCGATAACATCTCGGTCACCATGGTAAGTGCACATTTACGCTCGACGAGCTGCACCGCCTCACGAAAGTTGTCCCAATCACAGGGAAGATCGGGGCGGTTTTTGACATACAGGCGCGCGACCCGCGCGGGAATCCAAATGGACCGCTCAAAACCGCCCTCAAGCTCACAATCGATATGTGCGCAAGGCTTTTTGGACGCATACCCGCTCGAGAACGAGGAGGCCGCCTTCTTATCGGGAAAGACGACCGTGGCCTCGGTCACCGTATACGACATGAGCGTAACCGCTACTCGTCGTCATCATCGAGCATGGCGGAACCATCGATGGCGTAAAGCTCGTCAAACTCCTCAGGTGCAGGCTGATCGGTCAGCTCGACCTCGGACGGAGCATCGTCATCAAACTCAAGCCCGCAGGCAAGGCGGACCTTATGCTCAATCTCGTCGGCGCAATCGGGGTGTTCGCGCAGGAACGCCTTGGCGGCCTCGCGACCGTTGCCGAGCTTGTCCTCGCCATAGGCAAACCAGGAGCCCATCTTCTTGCAAATGCCGCACTCGACAGCCATGTCCAGAATCGAGCCCTCCTTAGAGATGCCCGTACCGTACATGATGTCGAACTCAGCAGAACGGAATGGAGCTGCCACCTTGTTCTTAACGACCTTGGCGCGCACGCGGTTACCGATAACCTCATCCTTAAGCTTAATGCTGTCGATGCGGCGAATGTCGATACGCACCGAAGAGAAGAACTTAAGGGCGCGGCCGCCCGTCGTGGTCTCGGGGTTGCCGAACATGACGCCGATCTTCTCTCGCAGCTGGTTAATGAAGATGCATGTCGTGTTGGACTTGGACAGCGAGCCGGCGAGCTTGCGGAGCGCCTGACTCATCAGGCGAGCTTGCAAACCGACCGTGGTATCGCCGATCTCTCCCTCGATCTCGGCACGCGGAGTCAGCGCGGCGACGGAGTCGACGACGATGGCATCGATGGCGCCGGAACGCACGAGCATGTCAACAATCTCGAGCGCCTGCTCACCCGTATCAGGCTGGGAAATCAGCACCTCGTCGATATCCACGCCAATGCGTGCGGCATACGTGGGATCGAGCGCGTGCTCGGCATCGATAAATGCCACCACGCCACCCATTGCCTGGGCCTCGGCCAGGATCTCGAGCGAAAGCGTCGTCTTACCGGAGGACTCAGGACCGTAAATCTCGACGATACGGCCGCGCGGCACACCGCCGATACCCAGAGCGGCATCGAGTGCCAGAGCGCCCGTGGGGATGGCCTCAACCTCAAGCTCGGGGCCGCCGTCACCATACCTCATGATGGAGCCTTGACCGAACTTCTTCTCGATCTCGGCCTTGGTGGTGGCGATCATCTCTTCGCGCTCTTTACCCGTCGTGGGTGCATGAACGGTACGTACGGGACCTGAATTCTTGGCCATGAATAGCCCTCCTCTTAACAACCTGTATCGATAATAAACGAACGGCTGTTCGTGGTCAACCGTTCAGGCCAATCATATGCAGGCAGTCTTTCCAAAACCCAACCAAACGCCGACCAAACACTGACCAAATGCTTGACCACAAAGGGCCGAATAAGAACAAGGAAGGCAAGAATACACCTATAACCAGCGCAAACGCTAAATTCGTCAGGGGTCCCTATCTCCACAATTAAGGGGCCCTAAGGCCCCTGAAAACACGTCTATTCCATAGAGTTGAGCACAAGGGCAATGCGTCCCAATGCCTCCGCGACCGCATGGGCACGAACACACGAACGGTCGCCCTCATAGTGGCAGCGCACAGAGTCCACGACCGGCACTTCCCCATCAGCCGCGCGATACGCCCAGCCAATATAGAAAGTGCCAGCCGGATCGTCCTCAGTGCCGCCGCCGGGGCCGGCATAACCCGTTGCGCTCACTGCAATATCGCTCTGGTACAGCTCCAGCGAACCCGCCGCCATCTCGCGCGCGGTCTGATGCGACACCGCGGTATAGCGGTCGAGCGTCTCCTGATCAACGCCCAAAACGCGATGCTTGATCTCATCGCAGTAGGTCACCGCACCGCCACGCAGCACCGCCGAGGCGCCCGGGATATCGGCAATCGTCGAGGAGATCATACCTGCCGTCAGCGACTCAGCCGTCGAAACCGTCACGCCCCGAGCGCTCGCGCGCTCGACAATATCGCGCGCCAGCTCCTCGTTATGTGCGGAAATCTGCTCAAAAGAGTCCGTCATACCCACCAGGACCTAGACCGAAAAGACGATCTTGCGGCAGTTCCAGAAGTACTGGGCGCCCGAGATAACGGTCAGGACAACGGCAACGGCGTACAGGAAGCGCGACACCGAGTAGATGCCGAGCGTCAGCGCCAGCGGGCCAAGGTGCAAGCCGGCCATCGCAAAGACGCACAGGTAACCGCAGATGGAGACCATCGTGGTCGCCGTCTTGTACTTGCCAAGCTTATCGGCGGCAACGACCACGCCGGCGGCACTCGCGACCATGCGAAGGGCGCTCACCAGAAGCTCACGGAACAGGATAATGAACACGGACCACACGGTCACAGCGCCAAAATCCAAGAACAGCAGCAGAGCCGAGAACACCAGCAGCTTATCGGCGATGGGGTCCAAGAACTTACCGAAATCGGTAATCTCGTTGCGCGAGCGCGCCAGATAACCGTCGACCTTATCGGTGCACGACAGGATCACATACAGAATGAAGGCAGCGGCGGCGAGCGGGCCGTCGAAGGTGCTCCAATCTGTACCGGCAACACTCGTGTGAGAAAGCGCCGACACGATCATGAACACCGGGATAAAGACGATGCGCACACACGTCACGATGTTGGCGGGCGTCCAAACACTCGTCAGTTCCTTATTGCTCTCGTTTGCCACGATGCTCTCCTACTCCACAACATGGCCGATAAGCTCATAGCAGAAGCTATCGGTAAACTCGACCGTCAGAATATCGCCCACGGACGCCTCGCTGGCGTCCAAGTGCACCGCGCCATCGGAATCGGGCGCCTGGAACCAAGCGTGGCCGATCAGCTCGGCGCCGTCCTCGGTCTCCTCGATGCCGTCGACAATCACCTGGGCGCGCTCGCCCACATGTGCGGCGGTGGCGGCAAAACCGAGCGACTCGGCCAGGTCCATGGCCTCCTGGGCGCGCTCGAGCTTGACCTCCTCATCGACCTGACCCTCCATCTTAGCGGCCAGGCTGCCCTCCTCCTGCGAGTAGGCAAAGACGCTCGTGTAGTCAAAGCCGACGGTGTCCATAAAGTCGATAAGGTCGCGGAACTCATCGTCGGTCTCGGTCGGGAAGCCGACCATGGCCGTGGAACGGATCACAATGCCGGGGATACGCTCACGCAGATCACGGAACAGGTCCTCGAGCTCCTGGCGCGAACCAGAACGGCGCATAGCCTTGAGGATGCGCGCGTCGCAGTGCTGCACGGGGATATCGATATAAGGCAGTACCTCGGGCGTATCGCGAATCGTATCGATAAGCTCGTCGGTCATGCCCTCGGGCTGCAGGTAGAGCACGCGGACCCAGACGTTGTGCGGGCGCACGGCCTCGGCGACGGCATGCAGCAGCTGCGCCAGATTGCGCGGCGAGCCATCGGTGACGTCTTCGTCGGCAAAGTCGGTGCCCCAAATACCCGTGTCCTGGCCGATCAGCACGATCTCGCGCACACCGCCGGCAACCAGGTCGCGCACCTCGGAAATAATGCTCTCGGCATTGCGCGAGTGATAACGACCGCGGATATACGGGATCATGCAGAAGCTACAGAAGCGGTTGCAGCCATCGGAGATCTTGACGTAGGCGACAGCGCCCTCGACGGTGCGCTTGACCTGCGGAATATAGGCGGCAATCTCACGCTCGACACCCAGCACGCCATCGATGACCGTCACGATGCCATCCTCCTCGTCGGCCTTCACAAAGGCAGCGACCTCGGGCAGCTCGTCAGGCAGGTCGTCGCCATAGCGCGACGGCACACAGCCGCACATGACGATGGGACAAGAACGAACGCCGTCCTGAACCTCGTTGGCGAGCTCGAGCGTGGTCTCGATGCTCTCGGACGTTGCGGAGGCGAGGAACGAGCATGTATTGACGATGGCGATATCGGCATCCTGTGGGTCGAATGCCTCCTCGTAGCCCGCGGCGGTCAAAAGAGAACGCATGCGGTCGGTGTCAACCTCGTTCTTAGCGCACCCGAGGGTGATGTAGAGCACGGAGCCCAACGGTGTATCCATGTTGGAGAGCAGTCCTTTCGAATGATATTAGCGGTAGTTGGTGAACTGCAGCGGCTGGCCGTAGTCCTGGTCGCGCAGGAACTGGATCACGGTCTGCAACGCGTCCTTCGAAGCAGAGGAAACACGCAGCTTGTCGGCCTCGATAGTCACCTTGACCTTGAGCTTTTGGTCCTTGATGTCCTTGTTGATCTTCTTGGCGGTCGCCTGGTCGATACCCTCGACGATATGGCCGAGCACGCGAACGGTGCCGCCCGATGCCGCCTGCGGAGCATCCCACGAGACAGCCTTGAGGTCGATGCCGCGCTTGATGAGCTTGGAGCTCAGCACGTCGATAATCTGCTTGGAGACAAAGTCGGCCGGGGCGTTGATCGTAAAGAGCTTGTCGCCCTTCGAAAGCTCGATCGTGGCGCCGGAATCCTTCAGGTCATAGCGCTGGGAAATCTCGCGCGTGGTTTGCTGGAAGGCGTTGTCGACCTCTTGCATGTTGACCTCGGACACGACGTCGAAGCTGGAATCTTTAGCCATGATGTTTCCTTTCGCGTACGAGCGGCTTAGTAGCTATCGTACGAATAGTCGGTAGAATCGGTGGGCGTCTGGCCGTCAGTTGCGGTATCGGCGCCATCCGTGGACTGGGCATCGGTGCCGTCGGTGGTGTCGGCACCATCAGAACTTTCACCATTCTCGGAATCAGTCGTCTCCTTCTTGGGAACGGTGATCGTCACACGCGCCACGCCCGAGGTCTTGGTATCGTAACGGACCTTTTCGCCGTTCTTGGTAACGGTGACATCGGAAGGCTTGGACGTGGTGATCTCGATCGAGGACTCGGGCGTGTACTCCTGCTCAAAGGGGCCAGTCGCCTGGGCGCCATAGACCGACTTTCCGTCGACCTTGACCTCAATCCACGCGGTCTTTCCCTTGGCAACGGAGACCTTAACCTTTGTGACCTCGTTCTCTTCCTTCTTGGCCGTCGTCTTGGCGGCGTCCGAATCAGTCGACTCGTCAGTCGGCTCATCGGTGTCTTCGTCCTCGTCGACCGTTTCGGTCTTCTTAGAAGACTTCTTGGTCGTCGTCTTGGTAACAGCGGGCGTCTCGGGCGTGGTCTCGGGCGTCGAAGATGCGCAGCCGCGCAGAAGTACCACGATGAGCACGATCAGCAGCAACGCCACGGCACCGATGCCGGCGTAGACGATACGCGGATCGAGACCGTTGTTTTGAGGAGTACGGGAACCGCCGCGTCCACGACTGGAACTGCTGCGGCCGCCTCCCTGAGGCATACGACCACGATTGCTGTCGGAACGGCCGCGATAGCCACCCTGGCCCTGAAGGCTGCACTGACCCGAGCGGGGCGCAAGTTCACCGCGGCCTTGATAGCCACGCTGGCCCGCACGCGGAGCCGAAGAGCGCTGGCCATACGGCTGTGGTTGAGAGCGAAGACGCGGCGTCACCTGCGTGGTATCGGCGTCCGCATAGCCACTGCGAGAGCGTCCGGTGGAGATACCACGGTGACCGCGATCAGAATAGCCGCCGTCGCCGTAGCCGGCACGAGGGTCACGCGCCACGCCGCGGGCAGCGGGAAGCGCACGGTCCTCGGGCATCGGCGTACTGCGGAACCGGTCACGCTGCGAGCGAATCTCCTCGCCCGAACCCGTCTCGGTAATATAACCGGCCTGCTGAGGACGCTGTCCATAGCGGGTCGAACGACCGCCCTGAACCATCAGGAAGCGCCCGTTATCGACAGAGGAACGCGAATTGACATAGCCGGCGGCGTCCTGAAAACGACCGCCCCGCTGCGACGTCTCGCGCTCGTATGCCATCAGCTCGTCAAAGTAGGCATTGACGACCTCGCGTGGATTGAGGCCCAAAAAGCGAGCATAGCTCGAAATCATGCCCTGCGCATAGCCGCGCGGCGGCATCGAAGCAAAGTTACCGGTCTCGAAAAACTCGATGATCTGCGGCCTGATTTTGATGGTGTTGGCGACCTGCTGAATGGAAAGGCCCATTCGGCGACGCTGCTCGAGCAGCATGTCACCAAAGCGTGCAGCCATCAGAATCCTCCAAACTCACGATCTTCACGTGCCATCTCGGCGTCGACAGATTCCAGCGCGGCAAGCCCCTCCTCGTCCAACAGGACCTCGCGCGGCTTGGAACCGTCGGGCGGGCCGACGACACCCTTTTCTTCCAGCATGTCCATAATACGCCCGGCACGCGCATAGCCAACCTTCAGACGACGTTGCAGGCCAGATGTGGAGCCAAGCTGCGATTCCACCACAATATGGGCGGCTTCCCAAATGAGCGGATCATCGTCTTGCGGCTCGGCTACTCCGGTGCGGACAATGCCGCCGCCACCCGCCATGGACATGGAAGCGGGCGCCACGGCAGACAGGATCTCCTCGTGGTAGTCTGGCTCACTCTGCGACTTGACGAACTCGACAATCTCGTTGATCTCATCATCCGAGACAAAGCAGCCCTGGATACGGCGGGGCTTGCCCCAGTCGACCTTGGAGAACAACATGTCGCCCAAACCGGTGAGCTTCTCGGCGCCCATCTGGTCGATGATGACGCGCGAGTCGATGCCCGTGGCGACGTTAAAGGCGATGCGGTTGGTGATGTTGGCCTTGATGAGGCCCGTCACCACGTTGGAGCTGGGGCGCTGCGTGGCAACGATAAGATGAATACCGGCGGCACGGCCCAGCTGTGCAATACGCACGATCGAGGCCTCGACATCCTTACCGGCGACCATCATCAGGTCAGAGAGCTCGTCAATGATAATGACAAGGTAGGGCATCTTTTGCGGCGGATTGTCGTAATGCTCAAACTCGCCAGCAGCCTGCTTTTCGTTGTAGGTCGAGATCTTACGCACGTTGAGACGCTCGAAGACCTTCAGGCGACGCTCCATCTCGGACACAGCCCATTGCAGAGCGCTCGCGGCCTGCTTGGGCTCGGTCACCACGGGCACATAGAGATGCGGCAGACCGTTATAGCCCGCAAGCTCGACGCGCTTGGGGTCGACCATGATCAGGCGAACGTCCTCGGGAAGGGCGCGCATGAGCAATGTCGTGATGATGGAATTGATCATCACCGACTTACCAGAACCGGTCGTACCGGCAATCAACAGGTGAGGCATCTTGGCGAGGTCGGCGACAACCGGCGTGCCCTCGGCGTCGCGGCCGATGGCGAGCTCGAGCGGACCGCCCTTCACATAGGGCAGTACGTCGCCCAGATTGACGTTCTGGCGCTTGCGGTTGGGAATCTCGATGCCCACGAGCGAGGTGCCGGGGATCGGGGCAAAGATACGCACCGACTGGGCAGCGAGCGAAAGCGCGATATCGTCCTCGAGGCTCGAAATTTTGCTCACACGCTCGCCCTCACCGGGCTGCAGTTTAAAGGTCGTCACCGTGGGGCCGGCGATCCAGCCGACCACGCGGGCACTGCGGCCAAACTCAAGCAAGGTGGATTGCAGTGACTCAGCGGTCTGCTCCAGCTCCTTGTCCGAAGACGCGGCGGAAGCCGACTGCGGGTTGGCATGCAGGATTTCGAGCGGCGGAAGCTTGAGGCCGTCCTCTTCTTCGCCCTCGGCGTCAGTTGCGGTGTCGCTCGCTCCCCCATTGTCAGCCGCAGCAGGAGCGGCAGAGGCCGTAGAGGTTGAGGCGTCAGCGACCTTGGGGTGCTTCAGGAAGTCGGGGATCTGGGGGGCGGCCGAGACGGGATTCACGGCAAACGGCGGCTCGGACTCGTCAACCTTGTCCGGATCGTCCTCCATCGAAAGCTGTCCAGTGACCTGACCGCGCTTGGCGTGGCGACGCGGCAGCAAGGTTGTCTTGGCGGTCTCGAGCGGAGCCTCGTCGTCCTCGTCGTCACCCTCGGTGAGCTCAATCTCGCTATCGGACCAAGACGGGTCGGGCTCGCTTGTGTTGAGCTTGGGCGCAGCCTTGCCCTTCTTGGCATGGCGGCGCGGCAGCAGCGTGGTCTTGGCGCGCTCGGCTTCAACCGACTCGGATACGTCGACAAATGGGTCATCGTCCTCGTCGTCATCCAAAACCGGGTCGACATCGCCACCCATGACCGTGGTCACCGCGGCGTCAGTCCCCTTCTGGCGCAGAATGCTCAGGTGCGGACGAGCGACGCCGGGAACAGACAGGGCCTCTTCATCGCCCCACGGGCTCGCATTGACATCGGCACGTCGACGCTCGGCAAAATCGGCAGCGCGATCGCGTGCGGAGCGCAAAACGCCACCCACCGAAAAGCCGATAATGACCAAACCAACGACGACAAGCCCCAGCAAGACAACCATGGCGATAGGTTTACCCAGGGCGTTTTGCAAGGCACTTGCGATAAAGGCGCCAATGTAGCCGCCCGACACGGAAAGGTTCTGCGGCGTAAACATAAGGTCGCACGAATCGCTCGTGCCCGGCACCATCAGCGAAAGAATGGAGACGACGGCGATAAAGACCAAGGCGCCGCCCGCAACAGAGCGCACGTTGAGCGGCGAGTCCTCACCCAAAAAGAGCGTGGCGGCAAACAGCAAGATGACGATCGGCAGCACGTAGGCGCCCAGACCAAAGCCCAGGTGGTAGAAACCGGCAACCGCAGCCGTCACGGGCGCTGTTGCCGGAGAGATCACGGCAATGAAGGACGCGATCGCCAAAACGGCGATGACCACACCGGCGATATCGCGATTGGCCGAAGGCTCGACCAAGGGCTCAAACTCATCGAACTCGGACTCGTGGCCCTTATTGGCACGCAGATGGGAACCGGCACCCTTAGCAGATGCCGGTTGGTTATTGGCCTTATTGCCTTTGGCGTTTTGTGCAGATCCGCGCGCCAAACTAAACCTCCATGACGACCGGGATGATCATCGGACGGGTGCGCGTACGGCTCCAGATAAAGTTAGAGAGCGAATCGCGCACGGCCTTGCGAATGGCATCGGAACCGCTGCTGGTAAAGCTGAACTTACCCTTCTCGATCGTCTTCATAATGGACGCGGAGGCATCCTCGGAGAACTGGTCGTCGATGGCAAACGAGACGCCGCGGCCCGAGAACTCGATGGCCTCGATCTTCTTATGTTTGAGGGAGACGATGGCAACGGCCGTGACCATACCGTCGTTGGCGAGCTTCTGGCGATCGCGCAGGACGATGGGGTCGGTATCGCCGATACGCAGGCCGTCGACGTAAACGACACCGGACTCGACGGGCGTACCGCGCTTGACGATACCACCGCGCATCTCGAGCGTGTCGCCGTTATCGAGGATAAAGATATGATCGTCCTTGATGCCCATCTTGCGGGCCAGCTGGGCATGGGCGCGCAGATGCACGGCCTCACCGTGAACCGGCATAAAATACGTGGGCTTGGCCATGGCCATCAGGAGCTTGAGCTCCTCCTGGCTACCGTGACCCGAGACGTGGACGAGAGCGCGGTTCTTATCCCACACGTCGCAGCCGAGCTTGGCCAGGCTGTTGACGACCTGCTGGACGGCCTTCTCGTTGCCAGGAACGGGAGTTGCCGAGAGGATAACGGTATCGCCCTCGTGGATGGAGAGCGTCTTGTGCTCGCCATTGGCCATGCGGGACAGGGCCGACAGCGGCTCGCCCTGCGAACCAGTGCACATGACGACGATCTTGTCGTCAGGCAGGTTATCGATATCGAAGGCATCGATGATATCGGCATCATCGATGTTGAGATAACCGAGCTCGCGCGCCACGCGGGTGTTCGTGAGCATGGAGCGACCGGTCACAACGACCTTACGGCCGCACTTGCGGGCGGCATCGCAGATCTGCTGCAAACGATGGATGTGGCTCGAGAACGATGCGACGAACACGCGACCCGGGGCGTTCTTGATGGCGTGCAGCAGGTTGGGACCAACCTCGGCCTCGGACTTGGTAAAGCCGGGAACCGTGGCATTGGTGGAGTCGGAAAGCAGCAGGTCGATGCCCTGCTTGGCAAAGCGGCTGATAGCGGCATAGTCGGGCGTGACGCCATCGATGGGCGTCTGGTCGAGCTTAAAGTCGCCGGTGTGCATAACGGTGCCCTGATTGGTGCGGATGAACACGCCCAGAGCGCCGGGGATGGAGTGCGTCATCGAGAAGAAGTCGAGCGAGATGCCGCCGAGGTTGACATGGCTGCCGCCCTTGACCTCGCGGAACTTAGGCGCGCGGATGCGGAACTCGGAGAGCTTGCCCTCGATAAAACCGAGCGTCAGCTTGCTCGAGAAGATGGGCACCTTGTTGTTGAGGTCCTGCAGCAGGTACGGAAGCGAACCGGTGTGGTCCTCGTGGCCGTGAGTGACGATGATACCGCGGAGCTTCTCCTCGTTCTCCAGAACATAGGTGTAGTCGGGAAGCACCAGGTCGATACCGGGCTGGGAGTCATCCGGGAACATAAGACCGGCGTCGACGAGCACCATGTCGTCGCCGCACTCGAAGACCGTCATGTTCTTGCCGATGCCGTCAAGGCCGCCGAGCGGAATGATCTTCAAAGGAGATGATTTTTTAGCTGCCATAGGTAAGTGTGGTTTCCTTTCTTCGAAACGGGTCTGGAACAACCGACGGGGCGCTTCTGGCAAACCGACCGCCGGGAACATACAAACATGCATCGCAGAGTCGATGCAATAACCACAGTATGATACCCATTTGCCCACCAACAGACCACCCATGCATCAAAGCCCCATCCAAACCGGTCTATCCCGCCGGTTTCCCGTAGAGCAGGAAACTTCATATGCGGCCCTCCCGGGCGCAAGCAAAAGGGCGACCCCTGTCCGGAGTCGCCCTTGCGGTGCTGGTTATGTACGGCTGTTACTCGGCGTCGTGGTGACGGCGGGGCTTGCGGCCTCCGTTGTCGCCGGGACGGCGCGGACGGTCACTGCGCTCGGAGCGCTCGCGACGCGGACGCTCACGGCGCTGGAAGTGCTCGCCGTCGCCCTCGGAGGCACCCTCGGCGCGTGCCGGGGCCTCGGGCTTATCCAGACGATCGAGCGAGATCTTACCGCGATCGTCGACCTCGATGACGACGACCTTGACCTCGTCGCCCACGTTGAGGACGTCCTCGACCTTCTCCACGCGGCCCTTGGCGACGCGGGAGATGTGAAGCAGGCCGTCCTTACCGGGCAGCAGGTTCACGAAGGCGCCGAAGGGCTGGATGGAGACCACGCGACCGGTGTACTCCTCGCCCGGCTCAGGAACCTTGATGATGAGCTTGATGCGCTCGACGGCCTGATCGACGGACTCGCCAGTGCCGCCGACAAAGACGGTGCCGTCCTCCTGGATGTCGACCGAAGCGCCGGTCTCATCCTGGATGCCGCGGATGACCTTACCACCAGAACCGATAACGTCGCGGATCTTGTCGGTCGGAACCTGGATGGAGACGATGCGCGGAGCGGTGCTGCGCGTGGTGTGGCGCGGCTCGGGGATCACATCGAGCATCTTCTGCAGGATGAAGGCGCGACCCTCCTTGGCCTGCTGCAGGGCGCGGGCCAAGATGTCGAAGGTAAGACCGGTGGCCTTGTTGTCCATCTGCAGGGCGGTGATGCCCTCGGTGGTGCCGGTGACCTTAAAGTCCATGTCGCCCAGGAAGTCCTCGAGACCCTGGATATCGGACAGGACCACGGTCTTGCCCTCCTCCTGGATCAGGCCCATGGCGATACCGGAGACCGGGCGCTTAATAGGCACGCCGCCGTCCATAAGGGCGAGCGTGGAGCCGCAGGTCGAAGCCATCGAAGAGGAGCCGTTGGACTCCATGACCTCGGAGACCACGCGAATAGCGTAGGGGAACTCGTTCTCGTCGGGGAGCACCGGGAGCAGGGCGCGCTCGGCCAGGTTGCCGTGGCCGATCTCGCGGCGCTTGGGGCTGCCCATGCGGCCAGTCTCGCCGGTGCAGAACGGCGGGAAGTTGTAGTGGTGCATATAGCGCTTGCCCTCGGTGGGCTCGATGGTATCCAGACGCTGACCCTCGTTGAGCATACCGAGCGACAGGACGGAAAGCACCTGGGTCTGGCCACGCTGGAACAGACCGGAGCCGTGAACGAGCGGCAGGTAGTTATCCTTCACCATGATGGGGCGAATCTCATCGGCGGCACGGCCGTCGACGCGCTCGCCGGTCTCGACGACCATGGTGCGCATAGCCTTCTTCTCGAGCTTCTTGAGCGCCACGGGGATCTCGCGCTCCCAAGCGGCCTGCTCCTCCTCGGTGAACTCGGCACGGATGGACTCCTTCAGAGCCTCGACCTTACCGATACGGGAGAGCTTGTCGGCATCGCGAAGGGCGGCGGCCATCTCGTCGTAGTGGGCGAAGATGCGCTCCTGGACCTCCTCGACGGGCTGGTCGAGCGGGTACTCCTTCTTGACGATGGCGCCATTGACCTGCTCCCACTCGGCAACGAACTCGTCCTGGGCCTGGCAGAAGGCGGCAAGGGCCTCCTGGCCAAACTTCATGGCGGCGAGCATGTCGTCCTCGGAGATCTCCTCGGCGCCGGCCTCGACCATCGAGATGAAGTCGGCAGAGCCGCCCAGCTCCAGGTCCAGGTCGGAGTTCTCGCGCTCCTCGTAGGTGGGGTTGACGATAAACTCGCCGGTCTCCACGTTACGGCCGATGCGCACGCAGGCAAGCGGGCCCTCGAAGGGCACGCCGCCGAGCGTCATGGCCAGGGAGGCACCCATGACGTTGATGACGTCAAAGGGGTTGACCTGGTCGGCGACGAGCGAGGTAGCGACGATGTGTACCTCGTTGCGGAAGCCGTCCGGGAAGCTCGGGCGAATCGGACGGTCGATCATGCGCGCGGTGAGCGTGGCCTTCTCACTGGGACGGCCCTCACGCTTGAGGTAGCCACCCGGGATGCGGCCGGCGGCGTACATCTTCTCGTTGAAGTCGACGGTCAGCGGGAAGAAGTCGTAGTTCTTGCGCTCCTTGGAGACGACCACGGTGTCGAGCATCGTGGTGTCGCCCTGCTTGACCAGGCAGGCGCCGGTGGCCTGCTTGGCAAGCTCGCCCGACTCAAAGGTGTAGGTCTTGCCGTACAGCTCAAAGGTCTTGGATACGAGTGTCATTGTTCTCCTTTACCCCGCAGACCCCTTGCCTGCGGGCTTCTCATGTGACGCGGGCCCCCTGCCCCCGCCACGCTTCAGAGCGCGATTGTTCACGCCCTTACACAAAAAGAGCGCCCCGCTGCGCAGGACGCTCTTAGCATGTACAAATCCTTACTGGATGTTGTCGCGGATGCCCAGAGCCTTAATGAGCTCACGGTACTCGACGATGTCGTTCTTCTTGATGTAGGAGAGAAGACGACGACGACGGCCGACGAGCATGAGCAGGCCACGACGGGTGTGGAAGTCCTTCTGGTGGGACTTCATGTGCTCGGTCAGCTCCTTGATGCGCTCGGTCAGGATGGCGACCTGAACCTTGGGGTTGCCGGTGTCGACCGGGGTGTTACCGAACTGGGCAGTCAGCTCCGCCTTGCGCTCTTTGGAAACAGTCATTGTTTCACCTTTCGCTTCTTGTCGCCCGCGGGCGACGCTATTCGCCTCGGACTGGGAAGCCGCCGGTGGAGCGAGCATCCAAGGTCGAGGTACCAACAGGTCGGTATGTTACCACAAGCAGCCCGTGCCTGCGCATCATCACCGACCCAACATGAATTCCATCGCACGGAGGCGCTGATCGGTGTGCGTCGCAGCCCACACATGCGAAAGCCCGAGCAAGAACGCCGCCGTATGCGTGTCGATCCTCTCGGCCATAAGCGCATCGAAGGTCATGGACATGAGGGCGCGCAGCCATGCGACCTCACCGGTCGACACCAGCTCGGCACCGGGCACGCTCGACGCGCACGACCCGCACATGAGGCCGCCCGCCTGGGGCGAAAAATACGACAGCATCGGGTCTCCGCACAGCACGCATGCCGAAAAATCGGGTCGGTAGCCAACGTGCGACAGCAATTTAAAGACAAAGGCCGCCACGAGCAGGTCCATATGTGCCGCGTCGAGCCCGCTGCCCACCAGGGCAAGCGCCCGCTGCGTGATGGCAAAGGTAAACGGATCCTCGGCGTCCTCGAACGAGCACACGCGCGCGACCTCGGCGATCGCGCTTGCGGAGCATGTCATCTCGTAATCGGGCGCGGCGCCGAGCGGCGCCTCCATAAGCTCGGCCTGGGAAACCACGTCGAGCGACCGTCCATGCGCAAGCAGCAGATCAACGGTACAGAACATCTCGCAGCGCGCAGCCAGGCGTCCGCCGGGTTTGCGGGCGCCCTTTGCCACGGCACGAACCTGCCGACCCCGCTCGTCAAGCATCGTCAGGATCAGGTCCGTCTCTTTGAGCTTCGTCTTATCGAGCACGAGCACTTTCGTGCGATATGTACGAGAACCTGCCATACGCGCCGCGTGTCCCTAATCCTCGGCGTTATAGCCAAAGCGGCGAATCTGGGCCTCGTCGTCACGCCAGCCGGCCTTGACCTTCACGTCCAGCTCCAAAAAGACTTGGGTGCCAAAGATGAGCTCAAGGTCGCGACGGGCGTCGATGCCGATATGTTTGATCATCTCGCCGCCCTTGCCGATGATGATGCCCTTTTGGCCCTCGCGCTCGACGTAAATGGTGGCGTGCACGCGCAGCACCTTCTTGGTCTGCTCAAGCGCATCGCAAATCACACCCACGGAGTGCGGGATCTCATCACGGGTGCGGCGCAAGACCTTCTCGCGCACAAACTCGGCAACGAGCGTCTCATCGGAAGCGTCGGTACCCATGTCCTCGGGGAACCAACGCGGACCCTCGGGCAAAAAGTGCGCAACGGTCTCGATGAAGGCATCGACGTTAAAGTTCTTGACCGACGACGTCACGATCTCGTCGTCATATTCCATAAGCTCGTGGGCGGCCTTAAGCTGCTCCATGACCTGTGCGGGGTCGGCTTCATCGGCCTTGGTGAGCACCAGGACCTTCTTGCAACGGGCGCATCTGACGCGCTCGGCAACCCAGGCGTCTCCCCTGCCGATCGGTTTGGTGGCATCAATCAAAAACGCGACAACATCGACATCGTTCAGCTCGAACAGCGCACTTTTATTGAGCTCGGACCCTAGACCGTCCTTGGGCTTGTGGATACCCGGGGTATCGACAAAGACCAGCTGGTAGCCGGGGCGGTTGACGACGGCGCGCATGCGGAGGCGGGTCGTCTGGGCCACCGGCGAGGTGATGGCGACCTTTTTGCCATAGCAGGCGTTGAGCAGCGTTGACTTACCGGCGTTGGGGCGGCCGACCAAGGCCACGAAGCCACTGCGGAAACCGGGCTCAACGTCGCCAAAGCCCGCGAGGCTGTCGTCCTCGTCGCACAGGGCGTCGAGTTCCTCGTCGCTCATGCCCTCAAACGGGTCGAACTCCTCGACTTCCTCATAGGCCTCGGTCGCCTTAGCATCCGGGGACTCGTCGTCCAAAATTTCATCGATAGGCTGCATATTGTCGGACATGGGAATCCCTTTCTAAATAAAGCCGAGCGCGTGGGCAAATACCAGCAAGCCCACAATCGCGGCGGTGATTGAAAGTACGTATACCGAGGCGGCGGCGATGTCCTTGGCGCGTTTTGCCAACGGATGGAGCTCCTGGGTCGCCAGATCGACAATGGCCTCCATGGCGGTATTGCACAGCTCGCCGTGAATCACCAGGCCGCAGCAGATGATAATCGTGGCCCACTCGGCAATGTCGAGCCCCACGATGCAGCCGGCAATGATGGTGCACACGCCCGCTACGAGCATGACCTTAATGTTGCGCTCGGTCTTGACGGCGGTGACGAAGCCCTCCATGGCGTAGGAGAACGACTTTAAAAAGGACGGATGGTCCTTGTTCGATCCGGGAATCATAAGCGGCTCCTAGTCGTGGGCATGATTGGTGATGGGGCCGACGTGAACGAGTTTGGGGTCCTCGCCGCGCTCGAGCGCCAGAACGCGCAGGATAGCGTCCTCGCGGGCCTCCATGACCTCGGCCTCGTCGTCCTCGATATGGTCATACCCCAGCAGGTGCAGCATGCCGTGTACGAGCATCAGGCGGCACTCGTCGGCAGGGCTATTGCCAAAGCCGGGGGCCTGACGGGCAATGACCTGCGGGGCCAAGATGATATCGCCGAGCTCGAGCGTCTCGTCGGCGGGAATATCCTCGTCAAAGGCCGAGTCGCATTCAAACGAGAGCACATCGGTGGTGCGGTCGATGCCACGCCACTCGTGGTTGAGCTCGTGCATCTCGTCCTCGTCGACATACGAAAGGGAAATCTCGACTTCACGTTCAACGTCCTCGGCAGCAAGCACAACCTCGCAAATGTGCTCCACCTCCTGCGCGTCGAGCAGCGTATCGAGCTCGGCATCGTTGCTGATCAATACACTCAACGGGACTCCTTTCGGTCGCGCGAGCGCTGCTCACGCACGTCATCATAAGCATCGTATGCCTCGACGATACGACCCACCAGGGCATGGCGCACCACATCGGCGCGCTCCAGGTGTGCAAACGCCACATCGTCGACACGGCCCAAAATCTTCTCGACATCCGCCAAGCCACCACGACGACCCACCAGGTCGCGCTGGCTGAGGTCGCCGGTAATCACGAACTTGGAGTTGAATCCAAGTCGTGTCAGGAACATCTTCATCTGCTCGGGCGTGGTATTTTGCGCTTCGTCGAGCACCACGAAGGCATCGCTCAGCGTACGACCGCGCATATAGGCAAGCGGGGCGATCTCGATCACGCCGCGCTCCATAAGCTCATCGGTGCGCTCGCGATCCATCATGTCAAAAAGGGCGTCGTAGAGCGGACGCATGTACGGATCGATCTTTTCCTCGAGGGTGCCGGGCAAAAAGCCCAGGTTCTCCCCTGCTTCGACAACCGGACGCGTCAAGATCAAACGGCCCACCTCGTGGCGCTTGAGCGCGGCAACGGCGAGCGCCATGGCCAGATAAGTCTTACCGGTACCGGCTGGACCCAGGCCAAACGTGATGGTATGCGAGCGGATGGCATCCACATAGCGCTTTTGCCCGAGCGTCTTGGGGCGAATGACGCGGCCGCGATACGAAAGCAGCACGTCATCGCGAAGCGACGTAGCCTCGTGCTCACCGTCGCGCAAGACGGCCAGGCAGCGAGAGACATCGTCGGCAGACAGGGTACGACCGGCCGCCGCCTCGCGAAAAGCATGTTCGAAAAAGCGAGCCACGAGTTCGACCTCGTCCGGGTCACCGCTCACGGCGATGCAATCGCCACGGGCGACCACATGGGCGCGAACCAAGCTCTCGAGTGCACGAAGGACGCCGTCGCCGGCGCCCAAAACGCACGAGGGATCAATTCCCTCGGGAACGGTAAGTCTAATCTTCGAGGCTTCCATGGACCTCCCTGCGCGCATGGACCAAGCCGGAATCATCGACTCCGATGATAGCAACATCGAGCAGGCACGGGGCTGTAAGTCCACAGGTATCGTCAAGACGGGCATGATGGAACGAACCGAGCGTCAGGCTGTCACCATACTCGAGCACGGCACGCTCGACAGTGCCCACGCGACGACGAGCATCGGCAATAGCGAGCTCCTGCGCCGTGTCTCGCATACGACGGCTGCGCTCGGCCATAACCTCGGGCGGCACCTGGTCGGGCATGTCGGCAGCAAGGGTACCGGGACGCTTGCTATAGCGGAACACGTGCATACGCGAGAAACCCACACGGCGGCACAGCGCCAGCGACTCCTCGAACTCCTCGTCCGTCTCACCAGGAAAACCGACGATGACGTCGCACGAAAGAGACGCCTGCGGCAGGATGGCGCGAATCATGCGCACCGTGTCCTCAAAGGCCTCGGCACTATAGGGACGACCCATGCGATGCAGCGTCGCCGTACAGCCGGACTGCACGGGCAGGTGCAAAAACGGGGCAATACGCTGCGGATAGCGCGCCATAACCTTAAGCAGGCGCTCAGAGATATCCATGGGTTCGACCGAGGAAATGCGCACATGCGCAATAGTCGTGCGCTCCATGATGGCCTCGAGCAGCTCATCGATTTCGACATGCTCGTCGGTCGCGCTCTTGCCATCGTAGGCACCCAGGTTCACACCGGTCAGCACCACCTCGGGCACGCCGGCCTCCTGGGCCTCGCGAACTTGCTCAAGCACGGACTCGACAGGCACGGAGCGCTCGGGGCCGCGCGCCTTCCACACAATGCAATAGGTGCAGCGATGGTTGCAGCCGTCCTGGATCTTCACGCCCAGGCGAGAGCGACCGAGCGCATCGACCACCCCGCCATCGCTGCAGGCGGGAACGCTATCGGACTCAACGCCCAGCACCTCGCAGACACGTTCGGCGACATCGATCTTGGACGGCTCGGCGATCACGCGATCCGAAAGCTCCAACAGCTCCTCGGGATGCAAATTGACCACGCAACCGGTCACGAGCACATAGGGCTCATTTGGATGGGCCAGCGCATGACGGACGGCCTTACGGGTCTTGGCCTCGGCCTCGCCCGTAACGGCACAGGTGTTAATGACGATCAAATCGGCATCCTGGGGCTCCACAATAGCAAAGCCCAGGCGCATAAGATCGGCAGTGATACGGTCAGACTCAACCCGGTTGACACGGCAGCCGAGGTTGACGACGGAAATATGGGGTGCGAGCACGCGGGCTCCTTAATCGAGGATATCGTCGAGGGCACTCTTAATACGGTCGGTCACCGACTTCTTACCGGAAGCGACGTCATCGCCCATCTCGTCGGCAAAAGCACGGAGCAGCTCGCGTTGCTTATTGGAAAGATTGGTGGGAACGACCACGCGCAGTTGCACGATCAGGCGGCCACGCGAACCGCCACCGCCAATGCGCGGCATGCCGTAATTATTGACGCTCACGGTGTCGCCGTACTGGGCGCCGGCGGGAACCGTCACCTTAACGACCTCGTCGGGCATAATGCCCTCGACCTCGATCTCGCAGCCGAGCGCAGCCTGCGCAATCGAGATATCGCTCACCAGGTACAGGTCGTCACTGTTGCGCTTAAAGCGCTCATGGTCGGCAACGCGCACGTTGACAATCAGGTCGCCCGAAGGCTCGCCGCGAAGGCCGGCCTCGCCAAAGCCGCTCACACGCAGCTGGCGACCGGTCGAAACGCCGGCGGGAATATCGATGTCGATCTTTTCGTGCGAAGGCGTGCGGCCCTGACCGTCGCAGGTCTCGCAGGGATGGTCGATAACCGTGCCCTCGCCATGGCAGTCGGGGCAAGGCGAGGAAGACTGAACCTGGCCCAAAAACGATCGCTGAACCGTCGTGACGTAGCCCGTACCGTGGCAGCGACTGCACTGCTTTTCCTGTGCACCCTCGGCCCTACCGGTACCGTTGCAGTCCTCGCAAGGAGCAAGGCGATCATAGCTGATCGTCTTTTTGCAGCCGAGCGCCGCCTCCTCGAGCGTCACCGAAAGCGAGATGGCCATGTCACGTCCGCGACGACGCTCACGACGGCTGCGGGCGCCACCGCCGGCACCGCCGCCAAAAAACGATGAGAACAGGTCGTCCATGCCCATGCCACCAAAGATATCGTTGATGTCGACATAACCAGAGCCACCGGGGCCGTCCGCGGTGCCGTAACGGTCGTAGTTAGCACGCTTCTGCTCATCGGAAAGAACGGAATAGGCCTCGTTGAGCTCCTTGAACTTGGCCTCGGCCTCGGGGTCGTCCGAAACATCCGGATGTACGGTACGGGCCTTCTTTAAAAACGCACGCTTAATCGTCCGCGCGTCGGCATCCCTGTCGACGCCAAGCACCTCGTAGTAATCCCTATTTTCCGACACGACCGAATCCTTCCGACTTTCAATATTGTCACAGTGCGTCCTATACCCATGCAGGGCCGGCCGCAAACAGAGGGTTTGATGTTATTGCATCCCGTAGGGCGCAAGCATCGCGCGCTGCGAGCAGCTCGCGAACCAAACCGACACGAGCGCGAACATGAAGCCGTTGGCAAAACCGTTGGCAAACTGCATCGCACCGCGCTTCCACCACAGCAGGCTGCGATGAAGCACACCGTCCGAAAGCACCATGAACAGGCCCATGGTAAACGGAATAAAGCACATCACGGCAAAGGCCGAGAACACGCCCGAGATGGCCGACAGCACCAAAAACGGCGCCACAATGCCCATCAGGTAAAAGCCAGTACGAGCTTTGCCTTCCAAGCGCTCGGCCTCAACATGGGCGCGGCCGACCAGGTCGCCGCCCGCGGCACCGTTAGTGCCAGCATGGCCCATGCCGCCAATGCGGACCTCGTCGCCGTCATGCGTGCCGGCAGGAAACTCAATCGTCTGCTCGGAGGTCACACGGGTTCGCCCGCTGCCACCGCAATCGGGGCAGGGGTCGGCCACGACCTTACCGGAACCGCCGCACTCGGGGCAGACCGACTGGAACGTGCCCGCACCAAACAGGAAGGACAGGTCGACGTCGATGTGGCCGCGGCCACCGCAGCTCGGGCAGGTATGGGCATGCTCAGACGAAACGGAGCCCAAGCCGCCGCAGTTGCTACAGGTATCGAAGCGCGTGTAGCGGACGGTCTTGCGGGCACCGCCCTTGGCCTCCTTGGCGTCGAGTTTGATATCGACGACCACGTTGGCGCCGTTCTCGGGATTGTAGGCAGCCTGGCCGCGACGCTGCTGGCCCCAGGCGCCACCAAAGGGAAAGCCGCCCTCAAAGGGATTGCCATAGCCCGTGCTGCCGGCGTAGCCGCCACCATAGGGCGAAGCCGTAGGAGCACCGGCAAAGGGATTGCCAGAACGCATGGCGTCGTAGCGCGCACGTTTTTGTTCATCCGAAAGCACGGCGTAGGCCTCGGAAACCTCTTTAAACTTTTCCTCGGCATCCGGCTCTTTATTGACGTCCGGATGGAGCTTACGGGCCTTTTGCTGGAAGGCCTTTTGAATATCACGCGAGGTGGCGTCCTTGGAGACACCCAGAATCTCGTAGTAATCTTTTTCGTTCATCGTCGCCATGCGCGGCAACCTCCTGCTCACAGCAGCGTATATATTCCGGTAATTCTACCCGAGCGGCCTAAGCTAGATCCCAAAACAGCTCGAACAGAACATTTCCATCGAGCCAGCCCAGATGGGTCGGCGCCAGACGGGCACAGGAGCAGCCAGCGATGACATCGACAGAGGCGATAGGCCCCGCATGGGTATCACCGTGCTCGGGCACCCAAGTGGCAAGCCCAAGCTCAAGAGCGCGATCACAAGCCGCTGCCAGTTCATCGGCAGGGATGACACGAGACGCGCGAACCAACAGGTCGGAATCAACACCGCGCGTCATGCGACAAGCGAGCATCAGGTCCTCGGCCGCCGCCTCGCGCCGCGACAGATACTCGGCATCAAACATCGTCGCGGCATCGTCGCGTTGTACCAAACGCACGCGGTGAAAGTCACCACGGGGAGCCACGCCGGGAAACAGTCCAGCCAAGCGGTCGAAATCCTCGTCGTCGAGCATGCCCGCGGCAGAACGACCCAGGCCCAGGTAGCCCCGACCAGTCCAGTAGGCGATATTATGGGCACATTCATGCCCATCGAGCGCGTAGCTCGCCACCTCATACGGATGGTAGCCGGCCGAACTCAGCCGCTGGCGCGCAACGTCCATGCATGCGGCCTGGAAATCCTCATCGGGCTCAAGCGACTCGTCACGGCATGCCATGCGATAGAGTGGTGTGCCCTCCTCGAGCGTGAGCGGGTACACCGATACATGATGCGGCGCCGCCGCCAGCACGCCATCGAGCGTGCTCCGCCAGCTTGCGGCCGTCTGCCCGGGAAGGCCGCAAATCAGGTCGCACGACGCATCGAGGCCAGCGTCCTTCACCGTCGCGATAGCCGCAAGTGCCCGATTGGCATCGTGAATGCGGCCAATAGCAGCCAGCTCGGTATTGTCGAGGGTTTGCACGCCCAGAGAGATGCGCGTGACACCCGCCTCGGCAAGCGCTGAGGCGAGCTCAGCGGTCAGGGACTCAGGATTGGCTTCGCAAGTAAATTCAACGGGTTTGCACCACATGGAGATACGCCGGGCAAGTTCCACCAAGCGCTCCCCTGCCAGCGATGGCGTGCCGCCGCCAGTATAGACCGTGCGGACCTGCGCAAGCGCCCCGGCGTCGCCAAAGGAATCGAGGCGCGCATACAACTGCTCAAAATAGGAATCAAGCGCGGCATCCAAATCACACGCAGCAAAGCTGCGCGAGTCAAAGTCGCAGTACCGGCACTTTTGAGCGCAAAACGGCACGTGCACGTACAGCGCGGTAACGGCCACCGTTAGGCCTCCAGCGGATGAGCAGGCACCGACTCGCCGGCGGCAAGCGCGGCCTCGCAGGCCACCACGTCGCGCTCGATATCATCGACCAGCGCCATAAACTCCTCGTACGTAGAGCAACGCACCACCTGAGCGCGCCAGGCGGCGGCATGGGGCATGCCCTTTAAGTACCAGCTTGCGTACGTGCGAGCACGCGACATGAGCGGCAGAAGCTCGTGCGTCAACGTCAGGTGCTCGCGCAGAGCCTCCAGGCGCTCGACCGAGGAGCGAGAAGGAACCGGCGTGCCATCGAGTGCAAGGGCTCGGGCATCGCCGAACACCCACGGATTGCCGTAGATGCCGCGCGCGATAAACACCGCGCTGGCACCCGAGCCGTGCAGATGCTCAGCAGCGTCCTCGGCCGAGAACACATCGCCCGAACCAATCACGGGAATCTCGACAGCGTCGGCAACCTCATCGACGACCGACCAATCGGCCTGGCCCGTGTAGAGCTGCGTGGCGCAACGACCATGCACGGCGACTGCGGCAGCCCCTGCACTCTCAAGCATCTGGGCAAATGTCGCGGCATTGCGGTCCTCGGCATAAAAGCCCTTGCGAATCTTGACGGTCACGGGCACGTGCGCCGCGCCAACCGTGGCCTCGACGATCTTCTCCGCCAGGTCGGGCGTGCGCATGAGCGCCGAACCCTCGCCCTTGGTGACAACCTTGCGGGCGGGGCATGCCATATTGATATCGATGAGCGACAGGCGATCGCCAACGCGCTCCTCGACGGCGACGACGGCGCTCGCAAACTGCTCGGGCCTGGAGCCAAAGAGCTGCACGCAAATCTGCTGCTCCTCGTCGGCCGGTAGCACCAGGCGCCAGGTCTTGTTGCTGGCATAGGCAAGACCCGCCACGCTCACCATCTCGCTGTAGGCAAGGTTGGCACCGCGGCGGCGACACATGATGCGATAGGCGGGGTCGGTCACGCCCGCCATGGGAGCCATAAGGAACGGCTGCTCGGCATAGGCACCCAGCAGCCGCTTGCTGTATTCAGAAAGCGCCATGGACCTACTCGTCCACCTTGAGGATCGCCATAAACGCCTCCTGCGGGACCTCGACCGATCCGATGGCCTTCATACGCTTCTTGCCCTCTTTCTGCTTCTCGAGCAGCTTGCGCTTACGCGAGATATCGCCGCCGTAGCACTTAGCAAGAACGTCCTTGCGACGCGCCTTGACGGTGGAACGGGCGATGATCTTGTTGCCGATAGCACCCTGGATGGGCACCTCGAACAGCTGACGCGGGATGATCTCCTTGAGCTTGTCGCACAGGCCACGGGCCAGGCCATATGCCTTGTCCTTATGGACGATAAACGAAAGCGCGTCCACCTCGTCGCCCGAAAGCAAAATTTCGAGCTTCACGAGCTCGGAGGGACGGTACTCGTTGAACTCGTAGTCGAGCGAGGCATAGCCCTTGGTGCGGCTCTTGAGCTGATCGAAGAAGTCCAAGATGAGCTCGGCGAGCGGCATATCGAAGCGCATCTCGACCGATTTGCTCGTCAGGTGGATCATGTCGGTTGTGACGCCGCGGTGCTCGATGGCGAGCTGCATGACGGCACCCGTGTACTCAGGCGGGCAGATGATCTTTGCCTTGAGGTAGGGTTCCTCGATACGATCGATGCGTGTGGCCTCGGGAAGGTCCTGCGGACTGCGGACATCGATCATTTCGCCGTCGGTCTTGTAGACGTGATAGTCAACCGAGGGACTCGTGGCAATGAGGTCCAGGTTGAACTCGCGCTCCAGGCGTTCCTTGACGACTTCCATGTGCAGCAGGCCCAGGAAGCCCACGCGGAAGCCAAAGCCGAGCGCCACCGAGGTCTCGGGCTCCCACACCAACGACGGGTCGTTGACGTGCAGTTTATCGAGCGCGTCACGCAGGTTCTCGTAGTCCTTGTTGTCGATCGGGAACAGGCCCGTATAGACCATGGGCTTGGCCTCGCGATAACCGGGAAGCGGCTCGGGGCAGGGGTTCGACGCCCACGTAAGGGTATCGCCCACGCGAACGGCCTCGGGATCCTTCAAGCCCGTGACCACATATCCGACCTCGCCGACCGTCAGCGCGTCGACCGGGGTCTCGGCAGGACGCTTGACGCCCACGCCGTCGACCAAAAAGTCGCCCTTGGCTTGCATCATAAGCAGCGTATCGCCCTTTTTGATGGAACCATCGAAGACGCGCACCGTAGCCACCACACCGCGATACTCGTCAAAGTACGAATCCAAAATGAGCGCTTTGAGCGGAGCGTTTGCATCGCCCTTAGGCGGCGAAATCAAAAAGACAATGGACTCCAGCAGATCGTGAATGCCCTCGCCGGTCTTGCCCGAGACGCACACAGCATCATCGGCAGGGATCGCCAGGTCATCCTCGATCTCGGTCTTAACCTCATCGGGATGGGCCGAGGGCAGGTCGATCTTGTTGATGGCCGGCACAATGTCCAGATTGGCGTTCATGGCGAGCGTCGCGTTGGAAACGGTCTGCGCCTCGACGCCCTGCGTGGCGTCGACAACGAGTACCGCGCCCTCACAGGCTGCCAGCGAGCGCGAGACCTCATAGGTAAAGTCCACGTGGCCCGGCGTATCGATCAGATTGAACTGATACGTCTCACCATCGTCGGCGTCATAGGAAACGCGGACGGCATTGGACTTGATCGTAATGCCGCGCTCGCGCTCGATATCCATGGTGTCGAGCAGCTGCGACTCCATGTCGCGTTCGTCGACGGTATGGGTGAGCTCGAGGATGCGGTCGCTGATCGTGGACTTGCCATGGTCGATATGCGCAACGATCGAGAAGTTGCGGATGTGGGAAATGTCAATTGAAGTATTCATGCGGACTATCTTACCCGAGCGGTACAAAAAATGGAGCCTGTTCCATAAAACAGGCTCCATTTATGCGCGTAATCTGTGTGGTGTGAAATTTACAACTTAGGCGTTGATGCTGTTCACGAGCTTGGCAAGACCGGACTTGCGGTTGGAAGCCTGGTTCTTGTGGATAACATGCTTGGCGGCAGCCATGTCGAGACGCTTGGTGACGGTCTTGAGGGCAGCCTGGGCCTTCTCGGCGTCGCCCTCGGCGACGGCGGACTGGACGTGCTTGGTCAGCGTCTTGAGCTCGGACTTGACAGCCTTGTTACGCATGCGAGCTGCCTCATTGGTGCGGATACGCTTCTTCTGAGACTTGATGTTTGCCACTTCTGGAGTTCCTTTCGAGTTCCTTGCAAAAAATGTATGACACCTCTGAGACACGGTGAGGTCATGCAAGCGCCTACTATAGCACGCTCCCTCTCAAAGGGATAGAACGAATTTGTCAAATAGGCAGGTATCATCACGATTTTCTCAAGATGTTCGTAATCCAGAGCAAAAGCGCCGTCTGAGAATCGGCCGAACCCTTGAGCGCGAGCTCCACATCAACGGCACCCTCGAGCGCTGCGACGAGCTCGGTCATCGAAAAACGACGCGCCCAGGTAAGGTGATTCTTGACCTGCCAGGACTGGAGCTTGAGCGTTGCGGCCAGCTCGCGACCCTGCCCACGCGCGTCGAGCGCCTTGGCGACGATCAGCTCGCGAATGCGACCGCACAGCAATGTGTAAGTCCACACGTAGCTCTTGGAGGGCAGGAGCTTAAAGAGCTCGAGCGAACGCCGCATATCGCGAGCCGAGACGGCGTTGAGGAAGTCCCAGGGTTGGACCTCGGCCGTACGTACAATCCAGCGATCAACATCGGCAAGTTCAATCTGGGGCGACTCGACCATCTGGGCAAGCTTGGCCAAGTCGTTATCGAGCATGCGCGTGTTTTCGCCCGAACGCGAGACGAGCTCCTCGGCGGCCGCCGTCGAAATCGACTTACCGCGCTGCGTCGCCATCTGCTGAACACGGCGCGGCAGTTCCCAGCGCTTGGTACCCGAGCAATCGACGATAGCCTTCTTGTCGATCTTGGCGATTGCCTTATACAGGCGCGTATTCTTGGCAAGTGAGTCAGCGATGATGAGGCAGACCGTTGTTGGGCTGGGACTCGCCAGATACCCAACGAGCGGCTCCGAGACCGCCTTGGCGAGCTTTGAGCAGCCATCGAGGATTACCAGACGAAACTCGCTGCCCATCGGAAAGGTGTTAAGCGATCCGATAATGGACTCGATATCGGGGTCCTTGGTCATGTCTCGCTCGTCGAGGTTGAACTCGACCATACCCGATTTTTCCAGACGCGCTTTCATACGCGAGACGGCGTGGTCGCGCTTGACTCCGTCGGTACCGACGATCAGATATGCCGGCAGCAAACCGGTTTCGGACATTGCGCTCCCCTCCCGCAGGCCTTCGTATTCGTTCCGTGCCATTCTAGCCCAGGGGCCCACCACACGCCAACGACGTCGTCACGGTCGCTGGCATCGCATCGCAAAGCCATTCGCAGTCGGTGTGACGGTAATGTCGCCGTGTTCGATGGTACACGCGAACACACCACCCGCTTCCTTAACGGCATCGATGCAGGCATCGGACGGATGGCCGTATCGATTCCCCTCACCGGCGCTTGCGAGGGAAAGCTCGGGCTTCAGGACGTCCAGCAACTCGCCATCGACTGAAACCTTGGAGCCGTGATGCCCAAGTTTAAGGACATCGATATCCCCCACCTCCTGCACGAATTCCCGCTCTTGGTCGAGCTCGGCATCACCGGTGAGAAGTATTCGCAGGCCCTTGCCTTCCTGAACATAAGAGAGCAGCAGGACAAGCGAGTCCTCATTTCCCTCGCCATCCACGAACTCGAATGGCCACATCACGCGAGCGCAAAATGAGCCGATGTCGACCGTATCCCCACGGCGCACCTGCCGATACTCCACGCCAGGTCGGTTCAATACCTCGGCAGGAGCATCCTCCAGCGCATCCGCCGCCACGGCAATCGTTCCGACCGAAAACTGTTCGAGCACGGCAGGCAAACCACCCCAGTGGTCCTCATCCCAATGCGTCACAAAGACGGCATCGATATGGTGCACGTTATTGCGAACCAACGCCGCAACCACACGCTCGTCGAGCCCGCAGTCGACGAGAGCTACTGCGCCGCCTTGGCGGATAAGAATCGCATCGGCCTGGCCCACATCGAGCACCGTCACCGAAGGCGGAGCGAATCGATCCCAATAGACGTACGGAATCGCAGCCAAGAGCATCAGGCATGCAAGCCCCACCGCCATAGGACGTGCACGGGGACGCGGCCACCAGACCAGCAGAACCGCCAGAAAACACGGCACTAGGTAAATCCACATGCTATCGGGCGGCACGCTCACGTATGCACCCGGCACGGCGGCAAACAGCTGCTCGAAGAACAGCGCGCAACGGGCGGCAATCATGGGCACAACGAGCGCCCAAGTCCGCAACGGTCCCACGAGCGAAAAGGGAGCCAGCGCGATCGACACAGCGAGCAGAACGCTCACCACCGGACCGATGACCGCATTTGCCAACGGAGCAATGAGCGAGAATGTACCGAAGGCAGGAATGGTAATGGGAAGTGTCGCCAGTTGCGAGCACAGCGTGACGGAAAGCACGCTGGCAACGCCCGATGGCACACCTAGCTCACCCAACGCGTAGGTCGCATAGGGACAAAAACACAGAATGGCTAAGACGCTGGCGCATGAAAGCTGAAAGCCCATCTCGAACAGCACCGTCGGCCGCAGTAGCACAAAGATGGACATGGTTACGAAGAGTGCCGAAAGGCCGTGCCGACGACGCCCCGCGCCGTTTACGACAAGCGTCACGAACACCATGCAGCACGCGCGCACGGCCGAGGGAGACGCGCCCGTAAAGGCAGCGTAGCCCACAAGCGTTATCGCCAATATCGCCCGCTGAAGACCACGTGAGCACCGAGTCTTTTGCAATACACCCTCGATTACAAACCCCACGATAGCCAAATGGCTGCCCGAGACTGCGATAAGATGCGCCGTTCCCGTCACCGAAAACCAGTCGCCCGCCGGCTGGGCGCGCAGCTCGGCCGAACGACCGCAGACGACACCGGCTATGAGCGCACGCGCCGGGTCGGTCGCAGGCGCGATGGACGCAAGCAGCCCATTTCGCAGCCGAAGCAGCGGCCTCGGAGAACCCTCATCGACCGACACAATCCGAACGGCTTTAACCTTGCGCACCTCGCCTCGAAGCACGCGCGATCGTCCATACGCATCGTTCTCAAAACGTGACACGCGACCGATAACACGCACGTGCGCCCCGACCTTGAACTCACGGTCACACGATAGGCGAACCGTTGCCAAGTTCTTACCGTCCGAGCGTGCCTCGCAGGTATAGGAATACACGTCGTCATTTATGGATGGGTCACCCTGCACGACAAACTCGAGACTGCTTGCCGCTCGACCGTCGAGCGTCTTCGAGGCGTTGAGCGCACCCACGGCCCACCACGCCGAAACGACCGCACCCGCCACGAGACCGACGGACGCGGCATACAGCCACCGCTTCAAAGGGGCAAGCCTCGCACAAGAGTGAGCCAGCACAACGAAAACCGCTGCCGCAACGGGAATGGCCCATAGCGGCCCGACCGCCGTCGCCCGCCCCCTCAGCAGCGCATCAGCGGCTATGCTGAGCACCAAGGCGCAGCTCACGCACATGCCGGCACACAGGGCCATCGTCCACGGAATCAGGGGCCGCGGAGGCATCACGTGCTCTCGCTCGGTCGCACTCATACGCAGATGCAATCTTTGATTTTGGCAAGCTTCTTCTCGCCGATTCCCGACACGCGCATGAGGTCATCGACCGAGGTAAAAGCCCCGTTTTGCGTCCGCTCGTCGATAATCGATTGAGCCATAGAAGGCCCGATGCCCGAAAGCGTCTGCAGCTCCGCCGCACTTGCCGTATTGATGTTCACGAGTCCCGACGAAGACCCCACACCAGAAGTCGCGGCGGCACCGCTTTCGCCCCCGCCGACCGCCGCAGCCGCTTGTTGCTCCCCCACCGCCGGAACATAGATCTTTTGTCCATCCGTGATCTTGGACGCGCGATTAAGCCCTGTCACATCCGCCTCGGCCGTAAGCCCTCCGGCGGCGTCGATCGCTTGGGATACCCGTGCTCCATCTTTGAGCCGGTAAACGCCAGGCCTCACAACGGCGCCATCAACATCGACGTACACCTCGGCAGCAGAAGAGCTCTTGTCAGACGACTCATCGGCATCGTCAGGTGACGCATCCCCGGCCCCGCGCACATCCGAGGCGCCCGCCTCATCGCTACGTTCAAACGACACGTCGCTGGAGTGGCCACCAAAACCTGCTATCGCCAAGCCGCTCGCGGCGGCAATGACAACCAGAATCGCCAGGACCATCGCCTTGTGGCCGAGCAGCTTTTCTGCCCAGCGGTCCATCCGTTTAACCCGTTCGTGTTGCTCGCGCTGCGCCATAGCAAACACCTCCCAACACCATCGTGTCAGGAAACGAACGCCGCAGCCTCCGCACGCCCACGCCGGTTTTCGCGGTCAAACCAAAAGTTAACCAAAACCTTGCGCAAATGTGCCCGTTTATTCAGGCACACGTCAGCAAATGAACACTTAGCCGCAAAATGCCCAGATAGCAAAAGACCGACGATGCAGGCGCATCGTCGGTCTATGCACAAATTTACTCGTGATCTTGGTAAATCTCACGCGGAGCAAGCTCAGAATGTTTGCGTTTTAAGGTCTTAGGGGCCTTGTACGTGTTGCTCTCGAAGTCGATGTACTCGGTCTGCTTGAGCAGACGCTCAATCATCTCCTCATGATCAAACAGTTTCCAGGCCTCATGCACGGCATCGAGTTTAGCGTGCGTCTCGGGACGGCGCGGCATAAACAGCGTGCAGCAGTCGGGAGCGGCCTCAGTCGAGATATCGAACGTACCGATCTCCTCGGCGCGTGCGATGATCTCCTGTTTGTCCGAACCGATGAGAGGACGGAACACGGGAATCTTCACGGCTTCGTTGACGGCCATGATGTTCTCAAGCGTTTGGGAGGCAACCTGCCCAAGCGATTCGCCCGTAACGATGGCCCTGGCACCCTCGATGTGTGCAATGCGCTCGGCAACCGAATACATGATGCGGCGATACATGATCACGCGCAGGTTACTGGGACAGGTGACCGAAATCTCACGCTGGCAGTCGCCAAACGGCACCACGTACAGGCGGCCGATCTGGACACCCGGCTCAAGCGCACGGATGATATCCTGCACCAAATACTCGCTCGTATCGGGCGTCTGCGGACGACCGGAGAAATGCACCGGCACGCAGACCGCGCCGCGACGCGCGAGCATCCAAGTCGCCACCGGAGAATCGATACCCGACGACAGCAGCGTCACGACCTTGCCGGCAGAACCCACCGGAAGGCCGCCAACGCCGCGCTCGGAGCGCGCATACACGTAGACACTACCCTGAACCACCAGAACGTGCACCATCGCGTCGGGGTCGTGCATCTGGACCTTTTTATCGGGAAACGCCTCACACAGCACCTCGCCAACCTGTCGATTGATATCGATCGAGGTGAGCTCATAGTCAGTATTGGAGCGCTTGGCGTGCACCTTAAACGAATCGAAGGAACCAAACTCGCGCAGCGCCTTCACGGCGGCGGCGCAGTACTCCTGCGGGTCGCGGTTGGTGTGATACGCCAAAGACACACGGGCAACGCCGGGAACGGTGCGAATGACACGCGCCGCCTCGTCGGCCTGATGTTCGTTAAAGGTCACGAGGATATAACCGGAAATTCGAGACACGGCATTCACGGAAAAGGCGGCCAAGGCCGCCTTGATGTTATCCATGAGGATATGCTCAAAATGTGCGCGGTTCTTGCCCTTCAGCCCAACCTCGTGATAGTGGACTAGGCAGACGCGAGCCGCCATTTAGGCTTCAGCAACCTTGTGGCCAAGCGCCTTCTCGTAACGAGCCTCGTCGTAAGAGATGTCACCGTCGACAATCTCGTCCATAGCCATCGAGATGGTATCGGCACCGGAAAGCCCGATGGTGATGTCATCGACATCCTGGACGGCAAGCACGCGGTTGTGCTGGCCACGCAGCATGCTATTGATGTCGCAGGCGCGCTTGGAGGCAAGCGAAGCGAGCAGGAAGCGGTTGTGATCGGTCTTCTCCAGAAGATCGTCAATGCAAGGCTTTACAACGGACACGGACCTCAGATCCTTTCATGCATATCGAGAACGCGAACGAGCTCATCGGTCGCGCGGTCGAGATCGTCATTCACCACGACGTCGTCGTAGCGGTCGGCAAGGGCAAGCTCATCGGCGGCGTTTGCCATACGCAGCTCAATCGTCTCGGGCGTCTCGGTACCGCGACCGACTAGACGCTCGCGGAGCACCTCAAGCGAAGGCGGCTTGATAAAGATCAGCACGGCCTCGGGGAAACGCTCCTTCACCTGCAGGGCGCCCTGGACATCGATCTCCAAAATCAGAGACGAGCCCGAGGCGAGCTTGGATGTGACCTCGCTCACCAACGTGCCGTAGCAGTTACCGTGGACCTCGGCCCACTCAACAAACTCACCGTTTGCCACGCGGCGGTCGAACTCCTCGCGCGTCAGAAAAAAGTAGTTGACGCCGTCGACCTCACCTTTGCGTGGTGCTCGCGTGGTAGCCGAAACCGTCAGACCCAGGTTCGAGCGGCGCTCGCGCACACGAGTGACGAGCGTACCCTTGCCTGCGCCTGACGGTCCAGAAATCACAAAGAGCTTGGAATCCTGAGCGCTCACTTATTTGGTCAGCTGCTCGAGGAGCTGCTCGCGCTGACGGACACCGAGGCCCTGGACGCGACGAGTAGCGGAGATACCGAGCTCCTCCATGATCTTGGCGGCCTTGGCCTTGCCATAACCGGGGAGAGACTCGATGAGGGTGGAAACCTTCATGCGGGAAGCGATGGGGTCATCGGAGTTGAGCACGGACTCGAGGGACTTCTCGCCCTTCTTGATCTGCTCGCGAAGCTCAGCGCGGGCGTGACGTGCGGCAGCAGCCTTCTCAAGAGCCTGCTTGCGCTGCACGTCGGTAAGCTGAGGGAGTGCCATTCGTACCTCCAAATAGTTGGGTTATATCTGATTCAATAATTGGCATTTTAGCACGTAGAACGCACAAAAAGCCTAATCGCGGCTCCATAGGTTAGACGATACCCGCAAAAAGTGCAATATACTGCGCCCAAAGTTAAGCCCCTGACCTGCGATTCCACACAAAGGATGGGAAAGTTTACGCAGGCACAGGGGCTATTTTGTGCTAATGAGACCCAAAAGTGGTGACTTAGGGGAATCTTTTACGCGACGTTTTCGACCAGCTCGGCGACGATGGCGTCAAAGGCGGCAACCGGATCGTCGGCACCGGTGATGGGACGGCCCACCACAATGTGGCTTGCGCCACGCTCGATAGCCTGGGAAGGCGTCGCCACGCGGGACTGGTCACCAAGGGCGGCACCCACCGGACGCACACCCGGAGTCACGATCAGGGCATCAGGACCCAGCAGCTCACGCATGTCGTGAGCCTCCATCGGTGAGCACACGATGCCATCGATGCCATTGGCCTGAGCAAGCTTTGCCAAGCGGGCGGCCTCCTCGGCCACGGGAGACTCGACGCCGATCTCGCTCAAGGCATCCTGATTCATGCTCGTGAGCACGGTGATGGCGACGAGCTTGGCGCGGTCCTCACGCGCCTCCTCGGCACCCTCGCGGCAGGCAGCGAGCATAGCACCCGAGCCCAGGCCGTGGACCGAAAGCAGGTCGGCACCAGCAAGCGAGGCCGAGCGGGCAGCGCCGCGCACCTGATGCGGAATGTCATGGAACTTAAGGTCGAGGAAGACCTTAAAGCCAAGGTCCTTAAAGGTCTTGACGATCTGGGGACCCTCAGCGTAATAGAGCGTCATGCCGACCTTGAGCCAGGCGGCATGGCCCGAAAGCTCGTGGGCGAGCTCGAGCGCGCGCTCACGGTCGCAGTCGAGGGCGACGATAACACGGTCGCGGGCATCATTCTCTAGCATTCGAAAGCACCCACCAGCTCGTTGATGTCCTTTACGCCCTGGGACTCGGCCCAGGCCTCGAGCTCATGCGCGATCTTAAGCGAAGCGCACGGATCGACGAAGTTGGCCATGCCGACCGACACGCAGGTGGCGCCGGCCAGGATAAACTCAGCCGCATCCTCGCCAGTCATGACACCGCCGACACCGTTGATGGGGATATCGACGGCCTGGGCAACCTCCCAGACCATGCGCACGGCGATGTGGTGGCACAGCGGGCCCGAAAGGCCGCCCTTGGGCTTGGCCACGCGGGACTTGCGGGTATGGACGTCGATGGCCATGCCCTGGATGGAGTTGATGACCGAAAGGCCGTCGGCGCCGGCAGCCTCGAGAGCCTTGGCAATCTCGGCGACGTTAACCGGAGCCATCTTGACGAACAGCGGCTTATCGGTCACCATACGGCAGGCGGCCATGACGGAAGAGGCGCCCTCGGGCGTAGAGCCCATGGCGGCACCGCCGGCGGCGATGTTGGGGCAGCTCACGTTGATCTCGTAGCCGGCAGCCCAGGGGCATAGCTCGACATACATCTCGAGCGCGCGCACAAACTCATCAACGGAGTGCCCGGCAACCTGGCAAATGACCTGGCAACCGTCCTTGGACAGCTGCTCGAGCCACGGGCCGGACTCACGGGCAAAGGCGGCCACGCCGGGGTTCTGAAGACCCACGGAGTTGATCATACCGCCGGGAATTTCGGCCATGCGGGGCGCGGGATTGCCGGGCCAGGGCTCGGCAGCGCAACCCTTGGTGGTGATGGCGCCCAGCTGGGAAACATCAAAGAAGTTCTGGAACTGCCAACCGTAGCCAAAGGTACCGGCTGCGGTGTTAATGGGGTTCTGCATCTTGACGCCGCCGAAATCGACGGCCATGTTAACGGTACCCACTAGAAGACCACCACCTTGGAAGCATCGAACACGGGGCCGCACATGCAAGCACCCTTCATACCGTCGACCGTCTCGACATTGCAGGTGTTGCAGGCGCCAAAGCCACAGCTCATCATGCGCTCAAGCGACACCTCGCAGTACGCACCGGCCTCGGCGGCAGCGGCGGCGACTTTCTTCATCATGACAGCGGGGCCGCAGCTGGCGACGTAGTCGTAGCCGCCCTCGCCAAGCAGCTCGGCTGCCGGATCGGTGCAAAAACCGTGCGTGCCGAGCGAACCGTCGTCGGTGCACACGTTAACCGTGGCGCCCAGCGCACGGAACTCATCGACACCCACGACTTTGGAAGCGGTGCCAAAGCCCAGGCACACGTCCACATCAACACCCTGCTCGGCAAGCATGCCGGCAAGACACAGCACAGGCGGAACGCCGATGCCACCGGCGACGAGCAGTGCCTTCCTGGTGCCCTCGGGTACCATCCAGCCACGGCCACCGGGGCCCAACAGGTTAGAGGTGGAGCCAGGGCCCATCTGGGACAAACGGCGGGTATCGTCGCCCACGACGGCGTACCACAGCTCGACGGTGCCGGCCTCGGCGTCGGCGCGATAGAAGCTCAGGGGCACGCGAAGCAGCGAGGAGGCATCGCCGGGCACGGCAATGTTCACAAACTGACCGGGCTTGAGCGCACTTGCAAGCTTGGGGGCCGAGATTACGAGCGAGAAGATGCCGTCGGCGATCTCCTGGTTCGAGACGACCTCGAAGTCGTGCATGCGTGCAGTGGAAGGTGTGGGCATAGACGCTCCAATCCCCCATGCGGTTGCATGGTTCAGGCGAACAGAAAGCGCGGCACCGCAAGGGCGCCGCGCACAAAAGCGATAAGGCTATGCTAGCAGATGCAGCCGTCGGCGAGCGTCTGCTTGCCGCCGACAAACACATCGGTGGCACGACCGGTGAGCGTGCGGCCGGCAAAACCGGAGTTCTCGGCACGCGACTCGTAACCGTCCTCGCCGACCGTCCAGGTAGCAGCGGGATCGAACACGGTCAGGTCGGCAACGGAGCCCGCCTTGACCTGAACCTGGTCGAGGCCCAGGATCTCACGCGGTTTGATGGCCATGAGCTCGACCATGCGGCCCATGCTCATCTTGCCCGTGTTGACCAGCTCGGTGAGCACGAGCGACAGCGAGGTCTCGAGGCCGATCATGCCGAAGGGCGCAAGCTCGAACTCGCGGGCCTTCTCCCACGGAGTGTGGGGAGCGTGATCGGTGACGATAGCGTCGACGGTACCGTCGATGACGCCCTGACGGATTGCCTCAGCGTCCTCATCGGTACGCAGCGGCGGATTGACCTTGAGAGAGGTGTTGTAGGTCTCGTCCAGGTCGTTCTCGGTCAGGAACATGTGGTGCGGGGTGGCCTCGCAGGTAACCTGAACGCCAGCGGCCTTACCGGCACGCACGATCTCCAGGCCATGGGCGGTGGAGATGTGCTGGATGTGCAGCTTGGCACCAGTCAGCTTGGCGATCTCGATGTCGCGGGCGATCTGGAGCTCCTCGCCGGCAGCCGGCCAGCCCTCGAGGGCCAGACGGGTCGAGACCTTGCCCTCGTTGATCTGGCCGTGGCCGACCAGATCCTCGTCCTGGCAGTGGCTCATAAAGACCTTGCCGAACATCTTGCCGTAGTCCATGCAGCGACGGAGCATGCCCGCACCCTGCACGCCGCGACCGTCATCGGTGAAGGCGACGGCGCCGTGGGCGACCATATCGCCCATCTCGGACATAGCCTCGCCCTTAAGGCCGCGAGTCATAGCACCAGAAGGATAGACGCGGCAGTGGCCGACCTCGGCAGCGCGGGACTTGACGAACTCAACGACGGTTCCGTTATCGGTAACGGGGTCGGTGTTGGGCATGGCGCACACGCCGGTGAAGCCGCCCTTGGCAGCAGCGCGGGTGCCGCTCTCGATGTCCTCTTTGACCTCGTAGCCAGGCTCGCGCAGATGCACGTGCATATCCACCAGGCCGGGGACGAGATACTTGCCGGAAAGGTCGCGGACCTCGGCTCCCTCGGCGGCGAGGTTCTCGCCGACCTCGGCGATCTTGTCACCGTCGATCAGGACGTCGACGACACCGTCAAGCTCGACGGACGGATCGACGACGTGGGCATTCTTAAGAAGCAAGGCCATTATCGGCACCTCCAAGCAGCAGATACAGGATAGCCATACGCACGCAGATACCGGCGTAGACCTGCTCCAGGATGACGGAGCGTTGCGGGTGGTCGGCCATATAGGAGTCGAACTCGACGCCGCGGTTGATGGGGCCCGGGTGGCAGATGATCGCATCGGGCTTCATGAGCTTATCGCGGTCCTTGGTCAGGCCGAAGAGCTTGTGGTACTCGCGAATGGTCGGGAACGGGGCACCCTCGAGGCGCTCCTGCTGCACGCGCAGCATGTAGACGACGTCCAGCTCGGGGAGTACCGAATCGAGGTCGCTCGTCACGTGGTCGCAGCCCAGGACCTCGGGCGCCGGCGGCAGCAGCGTGCCGGGGGCGACGGCGTAGGTCTCGCAGCCCATGATCTTAAGTGCGGGGATCAGCGAGCCGCACACGCGGGAGTGCGCAATATCGCCGACGACGGCGACCTTCAGACCGTGGAAGTCACCCTTGTGCTCCCAGATGGTGTACAGGTCGAGCAGGGCCTGCGTGGGGTGGTTGTGCTTGCCGTCGCCGGCGCAGATGACGCTCGCGGGCGAGTTCTGCGTGACGATGTAGGGAGCACCGGCGTGCTTATCGCGAACGACGATGCAATCAATCTTGTAGGCGTTGAGGGTCTCGACGGTGTCGACGAGGCTCTCGCCCTTGACCGTGGAGGTCGAGGAGCCGCCAAAGTTGAGGCTGTCGGCCGAAAGACGCTTCTCGGCGAGTTCGAAGGAGCTGCGGGTGCGCGTCGAGGGCTCGTTGAACATGTTGACGATGGTCTTGCCCTTGAGCGTGGGGACCTTCTTGATCGCACGCTCGTTGACCTCAGAGAACGCCTTGGCGGTCTCGAGGATGAGCTTGATGTCCTCTTCGGAGTACTCGGTAATGTCGATCAGGTGCTTATGGTTGAACGCCACGGTACTACTCACCTCCCAGCGGCGCGGAGCCCACGTGGGAACCCGGCGCGACGTCGTTAATCTCGACGGCGGTGTGGCCGTCGACTTCCTTCATATATAGGTGCACATTCTCCTCATGCGACGAGGGAACGTTCTTGCCGACAAAGTCCGGCGAGATGGGGAGCTCACGGTGACCGCGGTCAACGAGAACTGCCAGCTCGATGCGGCTCGGACGGCCCAGGTCCATAACGGCGTCCAGAGCGGCGCGGATAGTACGGCCCGTATACAGGATGTCGTCCACCAGCACGACGCGCTTGCCGTCGACGCTGAAGGGAATGTTGGTAGCGTGGATCGCGGGAGCGAAATTGGTCGCATAGTCATCGCGGTAGAAGCTGATGTCCAGGCTGCCGAGCGGAACGTCGACGCCCTCGATCTCCTTGATCTCCTCGGCGAGCTTCTTTGCCAGAAGGTCGCCGCGCGTGACGATGCCGACCAGAGCGAGGTCTTCACAGCCCTCGTTGCGCTCGAGAATCTCGTGCGCGATGCGGGTCATCGCTCGATTGACGGCGGTCTCGTCCATGATGACCGCCTTGGGGGAAGTCGTGCCCATCGATCTCCTTCCTCACATGTCTTGACTGCTGACACAGTCAAAAAAATAGATGCCCGACCGCTTAAAGCGGACCAGACACCCACAGGAAGGGCTGCTCTTCGGCAGCTATGTAATTCCATGTGGGTATCTCGTACCCCTTTAATGGTCAAGGGATAGTGTAGCCAACCTCGAGCTTAATTGCGAGCATAAATACAGAACAATCCGTAAACGGAGCCCAATGCTCCATAAACCTATATATATTTGTGGGACGAGCTTGAAAACGCACGCACGAGCTGGCATAATCCCCTCTGCTGCACGCAAATCGGATCTACGTCCAGGGCCGTGGCGTGAGCACTATCGCCAAAAGAGGAATATCTCTGTGTAGATTACGCACAGGGAGCTGCTTCTGTGCTATAGTTCAGGCTTGTTTGTTAACGCGACATGTTCGTTTGTCGCCCAAGGAGGGTCAGTTATGTCCAAAGTTTGCGAAGTTTGCGGTAAGCACCCCGTTGCCGGTCGCTCCATCAGCCACTCTCACCGCGTCACCAACCGTAAGTTCCGCCCCAACATCCAGCGCGTTTACGTCGTCGTCGATGGTCACCGTCGCAAGATGAACGTTTGCTCCACCTGCCTCAAGTCCGGCAAGGTTGCGCGCTCCTAAATAAGGTCTTACCAACAAGTACCTCGGACTCTCCGGGTCAAAGACCTCGCGTTCATATAGAACTTACCAAAGGCGTCCTCCCCCACGGAGGGCGCCTTTTTGCACTCATTGGGGACAGACTTACATGAGTGTTTTCACGCATTGGGGACAGACGTAACGCATGCCGACTGCGGTTCGGCCCCTACCTCACGCTGCCTCCTTCCAGCCTACAGTGGCCTTGGTCACGCTTGTAGCGCCGATACCGGTGATACGGGCAATTTGCTTGACCGTGAGATGTGCCCGCCTGAGCCTCAGCAGACAGGCATCACGTTCGGAGCGTGGCAGGGCCTTGAGCAGCGCAGGATCCATGCTCGGCAAAACTTCGCGCGCAACGGAAAGGGCGTCCTCATCGGGGATCCGTCGGCGCGGAAGAATCTCCACTGACCAGATGCGCCCGGCAACTTCCTCGAGATGCTCGCAATAGCAACGAGAGCCTCCGACAATATCGAGCATAGGAGCCGCGTCACAGATATCAAAGGGATCGTATCCCAGCTGGTATGCCTTGTAGCTTGACCAGCGGTAGGCATCGAGCGAGTCGAGCACACCTTTCACAGGATTGAGATGGATATAATCGAGCAACTGCACCGCCTGCGTGTCCGACTCGACCGCGATCCGCGAATAGCGATTATCAAACAGGTGACCCGTTCTTTCCGTTTTTCCATTGAAATACTTGGCATAGGCCGTCAGCGCGCACTGCATTGCCTTTGAAAGGTTGTCATATGGGTCATCAACCATCAAATGGAAGTGATTATCCATAAGGCACCAGGCCAACACCGCCACGTCATGGCACGCAAACCTGTCTGAGATGTCCGATAAGAAACGATAGCGGTCGGAATCATCTTCAAAAATGATCTGTTTGGAGTTGCCGCGGTCAAAGACGTGGTAATAGCCGGTGAGCGATATTTCGCGGGCGCATCGGGGCATGGTCTCTCCTTTCAAAGCCGTACAGGCAACACCTAAAAGGAGAGAAGGAACGCGAAATGCTGAGCCTGTGACCTATTTATATCCAATCTGCGCCAAAAACAGGCCCAGAACGGCAAAATGACAAATCCATGTCTGTCACAAATGAGTGAAAGCACTCATGTAAGTCTGTCCCCAATGAGCGGGGCAATGCAATAGGCAGATACTTATAGTTGAAACGTTTCAGTTGATTGAAACGTTTTAGTATGCCTTTTACGGGAATCTTACCGTTTACCGAATTATTTCTTGCTATCATGCAAGACGTAGGGTAAATCTCCGATCGCAAGGAGACACAAATGGTGAAAAAGTCACCGGAAAACACTACTCCCGCAATTGTGGACAACGTAGAGGCGCTTGAGGCTAAGCTCGCTCAGATGCGAGAGGCCCAGGCGCTTTTTGCTACGTACACGCAGGAGCAGGTCGACAAGATCTTCTATGAGGCCGCCATGGCCGCCAACAAGGCTCGTATCCCGTTGGCGAAGATGGCCATCGAGGAGACCGGCCGCGGCGTTCTTGAGGACAAGGTCATCAAGAACCACTACGCCGCAGAGTACATCTACAACGCTTACAAGAACACCAAGACCTGTGGTGTCCTGGAGCGCGACGAGGCTTATGGCATCACCAAGATCGCCGAGCCCATCGGTATCGTGGGCGCCGTCATCCCGACGACCAACCCCACCTCCACTGCGATCTTCAAGACGCTGATCAGCCTGAAGACCCGCAACGCCATCATCATCTCCCCGCACCCGGCTGCCGCCAAGTGCACCATCGCCGCCGCCAAGCTCGTGCTTGACGCCGCCGTCAAGGCCGGCGCCCCCGAGGGTATCATCGGCTGGGTCGATGTCCCCTCCATCGAGCTAACCAACATGGTCATGCGCGACGTCGACATCATCCTCGCCACCGGTGGCCCGGGCATGGTCAAGGCCGCCTACTCCTCGGGCAAGCCCGCCCTGGGCGTTGGCGCCGGTAACACCCCGGTCGTCATCGACGACACCGCCGACGTGCTGCTCGCCGTCAACTCCATCATCCACTCCAAGACCTTCGACAACGGCATGATCTGCGCTTCCGAGCAGTCCGTGACCGTCATCGACACCATCTATGACCAGGTTAAGGCCGAGTTCCAGAAGCGCGGCTGCTATTTCGTCAAGCAGGGTGCCGAGATGGAGGCCCTGCGTGCCGCCATGTTCAAGAACGGCGCCCTCGATCACCGCATTCCCGGCATGGCTGCCGCCAAGATCGCCGAGCTCGCCGGCATCGAGGTTCCCGCCAAGACCAAGATCCTGATCGCCGAGGTCACCTCCACCGACCCCGCCAAGGAAGAGTTCTCCCACGAGAAGCTCTCCCCGGTCCTGGCCATGTATCACGCCAAGGACTTCCAGGAGGCCGTCGACAAGGCCGAGCACCTGGTGCTCGCCGGTGGCCCGGGCCACACCGCCTCTCTGTACGTGCACCCCGCCCAGGCCGAGAAGATCAGCCTATTCGAGCACGTCATGAAGGCCTGCCGTATCGTCATCAACACCCCGTCCTCGCACGGTGGCATCGGTGACCTGTACAACTTTGGCATGAAGCCGTCTCTGACCCTGGGCTGCGGCTCCTGGGGCGGCAACTCCGTCTCCGAGAACGTTGGGGTGAAGCACTTGATCAACGTTAAGACTGTGGCCGAGCGCCGTGAGAACATGCTGTGGTTCCGCGCTCCCGAGAAGGTCTACTTCAAGAAGGGTTCCACGCCCGTCGCCCTCGACGAGCTGGGCAACGTTATGGGCAAGAAGCGCGCCTTCATCGTCACTGACCAGTTCCTCTTCAAGAATGGCAACACCCGCGCCATCGAGGCCAAGCTCGACGAGATGGGCATCGCTCACGACTGCTTCTACGACGTCGAGCCCGATCCGTCGCTGCAGTGCGCACGTCGCGGCGCCAAGCAGATGGCTCTCTTTGAGCCGGACGTCATCATCGCCGTCGGCGGTGGCTCCGCTATGGACGCCGGCAAGATCATGTGGATGATGTACGAGCACCCCGAGTGCAAGTTTGAGGACATGGCCATGGACTTCATGGACATCCGCAAGCGTATCTTCACCTTCCCCGAGATGGGCAAGAAGGCCTACTTCGTCGCCGTCCCGACCTCTTCGGGTACCGGCTCCGAGTGCACGCCGTTTGCCATCATCACCGACAAGGAGACCGGCATCAAGTGGCCGCTCGCCGACTACGCGCTGCTCCCCAACATGGCTATCGTCGACGCCGACAACTGCATGACCGCCCCGCGCGGCCTGACCGCTGCCTCCGGCATCGACGTCATGACCCACGCCATCGAGTCCTACGTCTCCATCATGGCTTCCGACTACACCAAGGGCCTCTCCGAGCGCGCTGCTAAGCTCGTCTTCGAGAACCTGCCCTCCAGCTTCACGAACGGCGCCAAGGACCCGCATGCACGCGAGGAGATGCACAACGCCTCTTGCATGGCCGGTATGGCCTTCGCCAACGCCTTCCTGGGCCTCAACCACTCCATGGCTCACAAGCTCGGCGCCTTCCATCACCTGCCCCACGGCCTCGCCAACGCCGTCATCCTGACCCGCGTTATGCGCTACAACGCCGCCGAGGCTCCCGTCAAGATGGGCACGTTCTCCCAGTATCCTTACCCCAACGCGCTGCACAACTACGCCGAGATGGCCAAGTACTGCGGCATCGAGGGCAAGGACGACAAGGAGGTCTTCGAGAACTTCATCACGAAGCTCGAGGAGCTCAAGGACTTCATCGGTGTCAAGAAGACCATCGCCGACTACGGTGTTGACGAGCAGTACTTCCTCGACACCCTCGACGAGATGACCGAGCAGGCATTCAACGACCAGTGCACCGGCGCTAACCCGCGCTACCCGCTCATGAGCGAGATCAAGGAGCTCTACCTGGACGCCTACTACGGCCGCGAGCCTCAGGACTACGCCGTCTGCTAGTTTTAGCACGGTTTTTAACGGCGGGGGTGCACGGGTGTTTCACCCCCCCCCGCCGTCGCTTCTATCGCATCGTTGAAAGGATGCAACCATGCTGCTACCCGATTCCAAGACCGAGCTCGTCCGCCGTGGCAACAAGGTCGTTTACGACCTGGGCGACAAGATTGTCAAGGTCTTTAACGAGACCAAGCCTGTCTCCGACGTGTTCAACGAGGCTTTGAATCTTGCCCGCATCAATGAGTGCGGCATCCGCAGCCCCAAGGCTCTCGAGGTTTCCCAGCTCGAGAACGCCAACGGCTGGGCGCTCGTGACCGAGAAGGTTCCGGGCACCACCCTTGCCGAGAAGATGACTGCCGAGCCCCAGCGCTTTGGTGAGTATCTCGAGATGTTCGTCGACCTCCAGATCGAGATCCACGGCTACACCTCCCCGTTGCTCAACCGTCAGCGCGACAAGTTCGCCCGCATGATCGACAGCCTTGATCAGCTCAATGCCACCACGCGCTACAACCTTCAGGAGCGTCTGGACGGCATGACCAAGGAGTTCAAGGTCTGCCACGGCGACTTCAACCCCTCCAACGTCATCGTCGGCGACGACGGCCAGCTCTATGTGTGCGACTGGGCACACGCCACCCAGGGCTCCCCTGCTGCCGACGTTGCCACCACCTACCTGCTCTTCGCCCTCAACAGCAAGGACCAGGCTGAGGCCTACCTGGAGCTCTACTGCGACCGCGCCGACATGCCCATGCAGGTCGTGCGTCAGTGGACGAGCATCGTCGCCGCTTCCGAGCTCGCTCGTAAGCGCAACGTGAACGATGAGTTCCTGAAGAACTGGATCGACGTCGTCGATTATCAGTAATATCTGAGCGATTTATTTCGCATCGGAGGCACAAGAAAACCCCGCAGCTCATATGGGCTGTGGGGTTTTCCTTTTAGATATCGAGGATGCCACAAGATAAAAGGACGGCCCCACATCTCCCCGATCTGGAGAAATGTGGGGCCGTCCCGTATATCGAACTACAAGCGAAATCGTCGATTAACGGCGGGCCGCCTTAACAAGCTCGGCAACCTTGGCGACGACCTCGTCGATCGCCACGTCCTCACGCTCGCCCGTGGCACGGTCCTTGAGCTCCACAGTACCATTCTTGAGGCCGCGCTTACCCAGAACGACCTGATACGGGAAGCCCATGAGGTCGTTATCGGCAAACTTAAAGCCGGGACGCTCGTCACGGTCATCGACGACAACCTCGATACCCTCGGCGCACAGGCCCTCGACGATTTGGTCGCAGACGGTTGCGCACTCCTCCTTCTTGGGATCGAGCGGAATCACCGCGACCTCGTACGGGGCAACGGAGACCGGCCAGACGATACCGTGCTCGTCGTTGTGCTGCTCCACGACGGCAGCAAGCGAGCGGGACACGCCCACGCCGTAGCAACCCATGATAAGCGGCTTCTCCTTGCCGTCCTCGTCCATAAAGGTGGCGCCCATGGCCTCGGAATACTTGGTACCCAGCTGGAAGACCTGCGAGACCTCGATGCCGCGAGCAGCAGAGAGCGGCTTGCCGCAGTGCGGGCAGGGATCGCCGGCAACGACGGTGACCAGATCTGCCCACTCATCGACGGTAAAGTCGCGCTCGGGGCAGGCACCGGTAAAGTGATAATCGACCTCGTTGGCACCGCAGGCCCACTGCTTGGACTCGCGCAGGCTCTCGTCGCACACCAGACGGATGCCCTCGGGCAAGTTAACCGGTCCGATAAAGCCCTTGTGCAGACCGTAGGTCTGGAGCTCCTCGTCGGTCATCATGCGATAGCCCTTGCCAAAGACGTGCTCGGCCTTGCAGTCATTGAGCTCGTGGTCGCCCGGGACAATGGCCACGACTGGCTTGCCCTCGGCATCGATCAACGCCAGCGACTTTCGCGTACCGTTCTCGGGGAAGCCAAAGAACTTGGCAACGGCCTCGATGGTGCCCATGCCCGGAGTCTCGACCTTGGTGAGCGTACCGTCGCCGGGGCCCTCGGTCACGACGACCTTGGTGCTTGCCGCCTCGTCATCGGCAGCAAAGCCGCAATCGTCGCAGTAGACCAGCGAAGCCTCGCCGGCGTCGGCCAAAGCCATGTACTCGACGGAGGTATCGCCACCGATCTCGCCGGAGTCGGCGACAACGGGCAGAGCCTTGATGTAGCAGCGCTCGCAGATGTTGGCGTAGGCCTGCTTCATCTTGTCGTACTCCTCCTGCAGACTCTCCTGCGTGGCGGAGAAGCTGTAGGCGTCCTTCATGATGAACTCGCGACCGCGCATCAGGCCAAAGCGAGGGCGGAACTCGTCGCGGAACTTGTCCTGAATGTGGTACAGGTTGACGGGCAGCTGCTTATAGGAGCGCAGCTCATTGCGCACTAGGGCCGTGACGGTCTCCTCGTGCGTGGGGCCCAGGACGAACTCGCGACCATGACGATCGTCAAAGCGCACAAGCTCCTTGCCATAGGCGTCGATACGGCCGGACTCACGCCACAGCTCGGCATCGACCATGATGGGCATCATAAGCTCCTGGGCGCCGGCAGCGTCCATCTCGTCGCGCACGATGTTCTCAATCTTGCGGATCGAGCGCCAAGCAAGCGGCAGATAGGAATACAGGCCGGCGGCCTCCTTGCGGATCATGCCGGCACGGAGCAACAGGCGGTGGCTGGCGAGCTCAGCGTCCGCCGGATCCTCTTTAAGCGTCGGCGCATAGAGCTTAGACATATACATTGCTCGAGTCATTTACTTCTCCTCAATAAGCTTGTCGACCTCGGCCATAAGCGCGTCGACAATTTGGTCCTCAGCTACTTTACCAATGATCTGGCCATGCGAAAAGAGCAAGGCCTGACCACGTCCGCAAGCAACGCCCAGGTCGGCATCAGAAGCCTCACCGGGGCCATTAACGGCACATCCCATGACGGCAATCGAAAGCGGCGCGGAATAGTTCTTAAGCCGCTCGGTGACCTCCTCGGCGATGGGAATGAGGTTAACCTGGCAGCGGGCGCACGTGGGGCACGAGACAATCTCGGGACCACGGCGACGCAGGCCCAGCGACTGTAGAATTCCCCAGGCGACCGGCGGCTCCTCAACCGGATCGGCCGTGAGCGAGACGCGCATGGTGTCACCGATACCCTCAGACAGCAGGATACCAAGGCCCACCGAGCTCTTGATGGTGCCCTGCAGCTTGGTACCTGCCTCAGTTACGCCCAGGTGAAGCGGAACGTGGGGAATCTCACGCGACAGGGCTCGATAGGTATCGAGCGTCGTCTGCACGCTATGGGCCTTGGCCGAAAGCACAATGTTCGTAAAGCCGCGGTCTTCAAAACGCCTGACGAAACGCTCGCTCGACATCACGAGCTTTTCGGGCTGCGTGAGGTCGTCGCGCTCGGCGATATCCTGCTCAAGCGAACCGGCATTGACGCCGATACGAATCGCACAGCCCGCGGCACCCGCAGCATCGATAACCGCGTCAACCTTGGCCCAATCGCCGATATTGCCGGGATTGATGCGCAGCTTGGCAGCACCGGCCTCAACGGCACCAATGGCGAGCTTATGGTTAAAGTGGATATCGGCGACAATCGGCACCGGAGACTCGGCACAGATGGTGCGGAAACCCTCAAGCGCGGCCTCGGTGGGCACGCTCACGCGCACGATATCGCAGCCAGCCTGCGCCAACGCGCGCACTTGCGCAAGCGTTGCCTGGGCATCGGCGGTATCGGTGCAGGTCATAGATTGGACCACCACCGGCGCGCCGCCACCGATCTGCACGCCGCCCACATGCACGGGGCGCGTCAGCTCGCGAGGCAAAGGATGGGATAAAGACAATCCAAACACTCCCCTACAGAATAAATCGAAGGATGTCGGAACGAAGCATATAGACAAACAGCAGTGCAAAGAGCGCGATGCCGACATAGCTGACGATTGTCTGCACTTTGAGCGGCAGCTCGCGGCCCGCAATCTTTTGAATGATCTCGATGACCAGCTTGCCGCCATCGAGTGGTGGGATGGGTAGCAGGTTCATAAAGCCAAGCGAGAACGAAATGAGGGCGGCAAAGGAAAGGAACGTGGCAGGGCCGGCAGCAGCGGCCTGTGAGGACATAACGCTAATACCCACGATCGAAGAAGACTGATCGAGAATCTCCATCGTATGCTGCGGCTGGAGCAGGCGCATCACGCCATCCGCTGTCTGCACGACATAGGAGAACGACAGGCGAGCCGACGTGATGGGGTCTAAACGGACCACCTGCGTAGAGGCATACACACCTAGGCGCTCGTCCTCTTTGAGCGCAACCGTGGTCGAATGCTGCTTGCCGTCACGCTCGTACTCGATGGCGATATCGTCCTTACCGGCAGCCTTGCCGATGGCATCGTAGACATCCATCCAAGTGGAACATGAGACACCGTCAACCGAAAGGATCGCGTCACCGCCCTCGATACCCGCCTTGGCGGCAATAGACCCCTCGTCAACCTGACCGATCACGTTGGTATCCATCGGCACGGTGACACCCGCAATGGAATAGATGCTCATAAGGAGCAAAAAACCCGTCAAGATATTGACGATAATGCCCGCGAGCAGCATAAAGGCGCGCTTGAGAAAGCCTTGGCCAAGATAGGTGTGCGAGCGCTCTTGCGCAAGGAACTCGGCCTCGCCGCACGGCAGCTCCCACACATCGCCCTCGGCAGTCGCATGTTCGCGATCGAAACGGCGACCATCAAAGGTGGTATAGCCTGCCTTGTCTCGCGGCAACGTCTGATATTTGGTGGGATAGTAGCTCGGCGAGGGCTTCTCCCCTTCCTCATACCAGGGCGCGATGGAGCCCCAGCCCAGCAAAAGGGCGCATGCCTCGAGCACATCCTCCTCGGAAAGCTCGAGCTCGACAGCAAGGTCGGCCACGGTCACGCGACCATGACGATAGATAGCCGCGAGTACGCGGTCGGCGCACGAAACATCGGTCGGATCCATACCGCAGATGGCAGCGTAGCCACCCAGCAGCAGCGGGGTCACGCCAAACTTGGTTCCAATGCGACGCGACGTGTAATGGATGTCAAAGCGGCACGGCAGACCCAAAAAGAACTCGGTCACACGGACGCCGCAGGCACGCGCCGCCAAAAAGTGGCCGCCCTCGTGCAAAAACACGAGGACGGAAAGCATCAGCAGGCCCCAAAAGACCGATGAGAGAACGCTCAGAACAGTATCCATAAAACGAAAAAGCAATCCTTATGGGTTAGGAACGGGTTGCGGCGAGCACCTGCGCAGCCTTTTCACGCACCCACGCATCGATGTCGCGAAGCTGCTCAAACGAATCGACCACCTGCATATCGTGGGCGTCCATGCAGGATTCCACAATGCGATCGATATCGGTAAAGCTGCAGCCATCGTGCAGGAAGGCATCGACGGCGACCTCGTTGGCGGCATTGAGCACGCACGGCATGGTGCCACCCGTCTTGCCGGCACGCTCGGCCAGTGCCAGACAGCGGAAGGTATCCATGTCGGCAGCATCAAACGTGAGCTGCCCCAGCTCGCGGAAATCGATACGAGGCGCCGGAGTATCCCAACGCTCGGGATACGAGAACGCGAACTGGATGGGAATACGCATGTCGGATGCACCGAGATGCGCCATCACGGAGCCGTCGGCGAACTCGACCATAGAGTGAATCTTGGACTGACGCTGCACGACCACGTTAATGAAATCGAGGTCGCAGTTAAACAGATGCATGGCCTCAATGCGCTCCAGGCCCTTGTTCATGAGGGTGGCGGAGTCAATGGTGATCTTGGCACCCATGGCCCACGTGGGATGCGCGAGGGCATCGGCACGCGTCACGCGATCGAGCTCGTCGCGCGTGCGGCCAAAGAACGGACCGCCCGAGCAGGTGAGCCAAATGCAGTGGGCCTCGCGCGGGTTCTCCCCCAGATAGCACTGGTAGATGGCGGAATGCTCAGAGTCGACCGGAATAAGCTGGCCCGGTTGCGCCAACGGCATAAGCAAGTCGCCACCGACGACGAGGGACTCCTTGTTGGCAAGAGCAAGGCGCTTATTCGAGGTCAAGGCCGCATGGCTCGCCTCGAGACCGGCGGCGCCCACAATAGCGACGAGCACGCAGTCGACATCGTCGCGACGCGCGAGTTCGCAAACCGCCTGCGCGCCAACGCCGAGCTGTGTGCCCTCGGGCAACTCCTGCAGCACGGCGTCATCGCCATGAGCGACATCGGCAACGGCAACCGCCGGAACCGAGAACTCGCGGGCAGCGGCAACGAGCTCCGAGGTGCTGGAATTAACGGACAGCGCCGTCACCTGCAGGCGATCGGCATGCCTACGGCATACATCGAGTGCCTGCGTGCCGATAGAGCCCGTACAACCCAGGATGGCAACGCGAAGGCGTCCATCGGGGCCATACGTCGTCTGGAAGGACATTACAGCACGCCTCCGATCATCAGCAACAGCTGTGCGGTGATGCAACCGAAGATAAGCGAATCGCTACGATCGAGCATTCCGCCGTGGCCCGGGATAAGGTTGCCGGAATCCTTGACGCCCACACCGCGCTTGATGCGCGACTCGATAAGGTCGCCGATAACGCCCAGAATGGACACGACCACGCCGCACAGCAGCGCATAGGGCAGGCTGAGCTTGTAGAAGTGCGTCGCCCACAGGATGAGCCAAATCAAAACCGAGCCCAAGATGCCGCCGGCAAACCCCTCCCAGCTCTTTTTGGGGGAGATCTTGGGAACCATCTTGTGCTTGCCGATACGGCTGCCCACGATGTAGGCAAACGAATCGGAGACCCAAAGGGACGCGCAAACGCCCACTGAAAGCAGGGCGCCGGCAAAACCGGGCACGGCATCGCGCAGCAGCACGATAGCCGACAGCATAAAGCCAGTGTAGATGGGACCCATGAGCGTCACGGCCACATCAGAGATGCGGGTACGCGGCGACCAGACATACCAAATGCCCACAGCGAGCATCAAGGCAAAAAGCAGGGCATTCAGCAACATCGAATCGCCCAACGCCGACAGCGGAAAGAGTACGGCGGCAGCGATACCCATGCGCTCGTTAGCCATCTTGCCATCGAGCCTTGTCATACGGAAAAACTCATAGCAGCACAGACCGCTCATGACAGAAACAAAGATGGCCGTGGGCACGATACCCAAAACCAGGCACAGGATAAAGACAACGGCGTAGACGATACCGGCGGCGGCACGGGTAATAAAGCCCGCCAGCCACGAACCGGTGCCGCTCTTTGCTGCAGGTGCTCCCGCAGCGGCAGCCTTGCGCGCAGGCGCCGCGGAAACTGGCGTCTTGGGAGCAGATGCCTTGGGACGATCGGACACGATTAAGCCTCCTCGGTCTTGCTCAGTCCACCAAACCTACGGTCACGGCCCTGATAGGCCAAAATGGCGTCGACAAGGCCCCAACGATCAAAGTCGGGCCAATAGGTATCGGTGACGTAGAATTCGGAATAAGCCACCTGCCACAGCAGATAGTTCGAAAGGCGCAGCTCACCAGAAGTGCGAATCACAAGCTCAGGATCGGGAAGGCCGGCGGTATAGAGGTGGGAAGCCACCATGTCGTCATCAATTGCGGCAGGATCGATCTTACCGGCGGCAGTGTCGAGTGCGATTTGACGGACAGCGCGGGTAATCTCGGCACGCGCGCCGTAGTTGACGGCAAGCGCCAGCGTCATACCGGTGTGATCGGCGCACTCGGCAAGACCGCGTTCAAAAACGTCGCGGGTCTTCTTGGGCAGCGCGGAAATGTCACCCAAAAAGACAACGCGCACATTTTCGCGCTTCAGAAGCGGCAGCTCGTCGATAAACGTCTTGGCAAACAGATGCATCAAGACGTTTACCTCATGCTGCGGACGGTTCCAGTTTTCGGTAGAAAACGCATAGGCAGAAAGCACGTCGACGCCCAGGCGCACGCAGGCGGTAATGATCTCGCGAAGGGAGACGATACCCGCCTTGTGGCCCTCAGTGCGCGCAAGACCGCGCGACGTGGCCCAACGACCGTTGCCGTCCATGATGCACGAGATATGGTGCGGAATGTTATTGAGGTCAAGGTCGGAAAAACCGACGCCCGCAGGGGCGTCGGCAAAGTACTCGACCAGTTTATGCTCGTCGTATTGCACCTTAGATCTCCATGACCTCGGCTTCTTTTTCCTTCAGAAGCTCCTCGACCTTGGCGACATACTCATCGGTGTGCTTCTGGACCTTGGCCTGCTCGCGACGGACATCGTCCTCGGTGAGCTCCTCATCGCGCTCGAGCTTGTTGTTAAAGTCGCGACGGATGTTACGGATAGACACCTTGGCCTGCTCGGCGTACTCGCGGCACTCCTTGACGAGCTCGCGACGGCGCTCCTCAGTGGGAGCCGGGAACGGAAGACGAACGACGGTGCCATCGGAGTTGGGGGTAATACCCAGATCGGAAGCGCCGATGGCCTTGACGATAGCATTGATGAGCGCCTTGTCCCACGGCTCGATGAGCAGCATGTGGGCCTCGGGGGTCTTGACGGCGGCAACCTGCGTGACCGGCGTGGGAACACCGTAATAATCGACGGTGATGTCGGACAGAATGTTGGCATTGGCGCGGCCGGTACGAACCTTGGAGAAGTTATGCTTGAGGGACTCGAGCGACTTGTCCATATGGGCGGTGATGTTCTCTGCCATGCTTAATCCTCCTGATAGACGAGCGTGCCGACGGGCTCACCCGCGAGCGCGCGCTTGACGGTGTCCTCGCCATCGATGTTGAGGACCAAAATAGGCATACGGTTATCCTGGCACAGAGCCGTAGCCGTGGAATCCATAACCTGCAGGCCGCGAACGAGAACCTCGTGATAGGTAATCTTGTCAAAACGGACGGCATCGGCGCACTTGACGGGATCCTTGTCGTAGATGCCGTCAACCTTGGTGGCTTTAATCAGAATCTCGGCGCCGATCTCGCACGCACGAAGAGCCGCGGCGGTGTCGGTCGTAAAGTACGGATTACCCGAACCGGCGGCAAAAATAACAACGTTGCCCTTGGAAAGGTGGTTGATAGCGCGACGGCGAATATAGGGCTCGCAGATCTCGTTCATCTGGATAGCGCTCATCACGCGGCAGGGAACATCGTTATGCTCGAAGGCATCCTGCAGGGCGAGCGCGTTCATAACGGTTGCCAGCATGCCCATGTAGTCGGCCTGAGCACGCTCCATGCCACCGGCAGCGCCTGCCATGCCGCGGAAAATATTGCCGCCGCCGACAACGACGCCGACCTCATGGCCAACGGCGAGCAGCTCCTTGACCTGCTTGGCAAGATGGTCGGTAACCTTGGGGTCAATGCCATATTGGCCGTCGCCCATCAGTGCTTCGCCGGAAAGCTTAAGAAGCACGCGTTTATATCGGATGTCGGACAAAGCGATCCTCCTTTAATTAGACTCTCAATATGATATCAAAGGCTCTAAGAAGAGCCATGAAAAAGCAGGCTGTGAGTAAAACCCACAGCCTGCTCATTACCAGCTACAAGAGCTTATTTACTCGCCACGGACCAGACGGTCAAAGGCAACGACGGTAATGGTGTCGCCGAGCTCCTTGGAGACCTGCTCAGCGTACTTCTTGATGGTGAGGGAGCTGTCCTTGATGAACTCCTGCTCGGTGAGCACGGACTGCTTGTAGAACTTCTCCAGACGGCCGACAGCCATCTTCTCCTGGATGGCCTCGGGCTTGCCGGACTCGGCAGCCTGAGCCATGTAGATCTGCTTCTCGTGCTCGACGGTCTCGGCCGGAACCTGATCGCGGGTGGCGCAGATCGGGGCGACGGCGGCAACCTGAAGGGCAACGTCGTGAGCGAAGGTCTTGAAGGACTCAGCCTGAGCGGTCTCGGCCTTCTCGAAGGCGAACTCGACGAGGACGCCGATCTTACCACCCATGTGGATGTAAGAAGCGAGCGCGCCGTTCTCGGCCTTGCGGGCGGCGAAACGGGAGATCTTCATGTTCTCGCCCATGATGTGAATCATCTCGGTGAGCTCGGAGGAAACGGTCTCCTCGCCCATCGGCTTCTCGAGCAGAGCGTCGACGTCAGCAGGCTCGGTGGTAGCGACAACCTCGGCGACCTTGGAAGCAAAGCCGGTGAACTTGGCGTTGGAGCCAACGAAGTCGGTCTCGCAGGAGAGCTCGAGCAGAGCGCCGGTCTTGCCATCCTCGGAGACGAACGCGGCGACAGCGCCCTCGTTGGTCTCACGGCCAGCCTTCTTGGCAGCCTTGGCAAGGCCGTTCTTACGCAGAACGTCGACAGCGGCGTCCATGTCGCCGTCAGCCTCGACGAGAGCCTTCTTGCACTCCATCATCGGGGAGTCGGTCATCTCGCGGAGCTGCTTGACCATAGCGGCGGTAATCTGGGCCATTGTGGTTCCTTTCAAAGAGATGAAAAAGAATTAACTAAGACTGATTTACTCGGCCTTGGGCTCAGCGGCCATCTCGGCCTCGGAGACCTGCTCCTTGCCGGAGCCAGCGAGGCAGGCGTCAGCCATGAGCTCGCACATAAGGGTGACAGCGGAGATAGCGTCATCGTTGCAGGGGATGCCGTACTCGACCTCGTCGGGATCGGAGTTGGTGTCGATCAGAGCGACGACGGGGATGTTCAGGCGCTGAGCCTCCTTGATGGCGTTCTCCTCGCGCTTAGTGTCGATGACGAAGAGAGCCTGGGGCAGACCCTTCATGTCGCGGGCGCCACCGAGGTTGGTCTGGAGCTTGGTGAGCTCCTTGCCGAGCACAGCCTGCTCCTTCTTGGGGAGCACTGCCATGCGGCCGTCCTCGACCATGGCCTCGAGCTCCTCCATGCGGTTGATGCGGGAGCGGATGGTGACGAAGTTGGTCAGCATACCGCCGAGCCAACGCTGGTTGATGTAGGGCATATTAGCGCGCTCAGCAGCGTTCTTGACGGCCTCCTGAGCCTGCTTCTTGGTGCCGACGAACAGCACGTTGCCGCCCTTGGCGACGTTCTTGACGAAGGTGTAGGCCTGGTCGGCGTCGAGGATGGTCTGCTTAAGGTCGAGGATGTAGATGCCGTTGCGCTCACCGAAGATGAACGGCTTCATCTTGGGGTTCCAGCGACGGGTCTGGTGACCGAAGTGGCAGCCGGCCTCGAGCAGGGTGCGGATATTAATCTTGGTAGCCATGTTAAACCTCCTGTGGTTTGCCTCCGCGCGGGGTCATCCTCCAAAACCAACCCGGACATGTGCTACCAAAGCCCGGGCACCACGGTATGAAGTAGCCGCGCGTGCGTGATAAAAACCTGTTGCCGTGAAGCAACCCGATGAATGATAGCAGGAATGCATCTTCCTGCCAACCCGCAATCAAAACCACACACCTGAGCGCGGCGCGGGACGTCCCAGCCACTATTCGCCGCGGGGATGGGCTTGAGCCACAGCCCGCTTAAGCCGATCGGGTGTGAGATGCGTGTAGATCTGCGTCGTGGACAGGCTCGCATGGCCCAGCAGCTCTTGAACCGAGCGCAGGTCCGCACCGCCCTCGAGCAAGTCGGTCGCAAAGGTATGGCGCATCGCATGCGGGGCGATGTCGGCAGGCATGCCGGCGAGCGTCGCCAGCGTATGAAACCGCCGCCTGAGCATGGCGGCACTCATGCGATTACCGCGCGCCGATATAAGCAGCGGATGCGGCCCGGTAACGGGGTCACGACGCTTTGCCTGAGCGAGCAACTCCGGCCTTCCCTCCTCAATATAGAGACGCGTCGCCTCGAGCGCACGACGATACAGAGGGACGATACGTTCTTTGCTCCCCTTGCCCCACAGGCGCAGCGTGCGTTCGGACCACGCAATGGACTCCACATTGAGTGCTGCGAGCTCAGAGATACGGGCGCCCGAGGCATAGAGCAGCTCGAGCATCGCCGCATCGCGCAGTCCCGCGGGTGTAGAGGTATCAGGCGTCTTGAGCAGCGCCTCCACCTGTTGGGTCGTCAGCACACCGGGTAGATCGCGCGGAAGCTTGGGCGAGGAAATTGCCGAGACCACATCGCCCTCCACGACCCCCTCGGCAGCCATCCATCGATAGAGCGATCGGATAGCCGACAGATGCGCCGCAAGCGTTCGGGGAGCCACCTGCTCACGCGAAAGCTCGGCAAGATAGCGACGAATGGTGCGCACGTCGGCAGCGAAAGCATCGATATCCTCGCGCTCGCACCAGGCAGCAAAGCGCTCCAGCCTCGAGCCATAGGCCGTCACCGTATTGGGAGAAAGCCCCTCGACACGTGCGATATAGGCGATAAACGAGTCGACGGTGTCGTACAGGTCAAAGGCTATGACCGGTCGCCTCCAAACAGATCGGGGCGAGTGGCCAGATAGGCATCAAGGGCCTCGAGCGCACGGTCCGCATAGGCCTGGTAGCGGTCGCGCTTGCTGCGGCGCTTACCATCCTCGAGTGGCGGCACCAGGCCAAAGTTGACATGCATAGGCTGATAGCCCACCGTGGCCGGATCGGTAGCATAGCCCACGAGCGCGCCCAAAGCACCCACGCGCGGCAGCTCGATGGGAGCGGCCCCGACAGCCTCGGCATAGGTGTTGAGTGCCGCGAGCAGACCTGTCGCCACGGCTTCCATGTACCCCTCGGTGCCGGTGATCTGACCGGCCAGGCGCACGCCGGTACCAGGCACGGCAAAGGTGCCATCGAGCACGTGCGGCGCATCGACAAAGGTATTGCGGTGCATGACACCGTAGCGGAAGAACTCAGCGTTCTCCAGGCCCGGCACCATATGGAAGACGCGCTTCTGTTCGCCAAAGGTCAGGTTGGTCTGGAAGCCCACCAGGTTATAGGCGGTCTTCTCCTTGTTCTCGGCACGCAGCTGAATCGCCGCCCAGGGACGACGACCGGTTCGCGGGTCGGTGAGGCCGACGGGCTTCATGGCGCCAAAGCGAATGGCGTCCTTGCCGGTGCGCGCAACTTCCTCGGCAGGCTGGCAGGCCTGGAACAGATCGCCGCCCTCAAAGTCCTTGAGCACCACGCGGTCGGCCGTGGTAAGCGCCTCGATAAAGGCCTCGTACTCTTCCTTGTTGAGCGGAGCGTTGAGATAGTCGCCGCTCCCCTGCTCCTCGTAGCGCGACTGCGAGAACAGCACGTCCATATCGAGCGTGGAGGCATCGACGATCGGCGCCGCGGCATCGAAGAACGCAAGGGCGTCGCCACCGACGAGCTTCATGACCTCTTCGCTCAGCGCCGGCGAGCACAAGGGGCCAGCGGCAATGACCACGTGACCTTCGGGAATCTGCGTGACCTCGCCGTGAATGATCTCGATATTGGGACGGGCGGCAACCTCGGCCTCGACAAACTCGGAAAACTTGACGCGGTCGACCGCCAAGGCGCCACCGGCGGGAACAGCCGCGCGATGGGCGCAATCGAGCAGGACTGAACCCATGCGCTCAAGCTCGGCCTTCAGCAATCCAGCCGCGGAATCCGGACGGGTCGACTTAAACGAATTGGAACAGACGAGCTCTGCCAGGTGATCGGTATGGTGGGCCGGGGAGCTAACCTGGGGGCGCATCTCGCACAGCTTTACGGCGAACCCGCGATCTGCCAGCTGAATCGCGCACTCCGAACCCGCCAGACCGCCACCGATAACCGTCACCTGATCAAACAGCATCTGCAAACACCTTTCTAATTGACATGTTTTCCATTGTGACCGAAGGGTGTCTGAGCGTGAAGGGCAAACTTGGAGGGCGCATACCTTCCATCCATCATGCGCTCGATAAGACCCTCGAGCTCAAGCGAACCCAGGAGTTTGAGTACGCCGACGGCATCGAGCGAGACGAGCGCCGCGATGTCGTCGACCTTGAGCGGAGAGGCGATGAGCGCATGCATCACGGTCTGCTGTGTTTGATCCAGGTCGGCAATGCCGGGAGCATCGGGGCGCGAGTAGCGCAGGGTGCCGTAGATGCGTGAAATAGCCATCTCGATAGATTCCTCGTCGATGATGCAGCAGGCACCGTTCGCAATGAGGTAATTCGTGCCACGCGACTCGGGCGATAGGATCGACCCTGGCACGGCAAGAAGTTCTCGCCCCAAATCCATAGCAGCCTCGGCTGTAGAAAACGTCCCGGAAGGCATACCCGCCTCGGATACAAAGAGGGCTTGCGACAGGGCCGCGATTACGCGATTGCGGCGCGGAAAGGCAAACTTGCGCGGACCCATGCCCCACGGAGAGATCGACACGACCGCGCCACCCGTATCGAGCGTGCGCGTAATAAGCCCCGCGCTCGAACGCGGGTAGACCACGTCGGCGCCCGTCCCCAGCACCACGACGTGTTTGCCGCCGGCATTGACCGCAGCCCAACCCGAGGCCTGGTCACAACCGACCGCGCCGCCCGAAACTACCGTCACGCCCGCCTCGACCGCAACCTTTGCCGCAAGCTCTGCCACGGCAAGACCATACGGAGAGGCCTTGCGCGCGCCGATGATGGAGAGCGCGGGCGTCGAAAGCACCTCGGGGTTGCCGCGCACATAGAGTGTCTGGGGCACATCAGAAAGCTCCAAAACGGTCTCGGGATACAACGCGTCACCTGGATGCAGCTCGAAGGTCCCCTCGGCCATCATTGGTCCCTCCTTCCCTGGTACATCGCCGCCTCGAGCACGTGGTCCTGCGTCACTTGCTCGCTCTCGGCGACGTCGGCGATGGTACGCGCGATACGCACCAGGCGCACGATGCCGCGGCCCGTGAGATGCGTGCGCTTCGACAGGCCGAGCACACACTTCTCCGCCGCATCATCGAGCTCAAAGGTCGAAACGACGCCGTCAATGGACCGTGTCTCGTCATCCTCGGCCTCGGCATCAGCATCGTCCATACGGGATTCGCGCCAAGCGCGAAAAGCACGACCGCGCACAACGTAGTCACGTAACTCAGCTGACGACATACCCTCCGCGCCCTCGATAATCACCTGAGGGTCGGGACGGGTCACATCGATCATCATGTCGATACGGTCGGCCAAAGGACCGCGCAGTTTAGACCGATAGCGCTCGACCATCGCCGCCGAGCAGCGACACGGTACCTCACGATCGCCCAAAAAGCCGCAGGGGCAGGGATTGCTCGCAGCCAGCAGCTGAAAGCGCGACGGGAAGGTAAAAGCCCCGTCGACGCGTACGATCCTGACGTAGCCGCGTTCGATGGGCTGACGCAGCGTCTGCAGCACACCCGTGGGAAACTCAGCAAGCTCGTCCAAAAAGAGCACGCCGCCATGAGCAAGGCTGATCTCACCCGGGTGCACCGGGCGCCCACCGCCGATAAGACCTGCGGTCGAAATACTGTGATGGGGACTGCGGAAGGGCCGGTGCCCCGCCAACAAGCCATCAATGTTCTCACCCAAAACCGAATGGATGCACAGCGCCTCCTGTTGATCCTCAACGGAAAGCTCGGGCAGGATGCCGGTCATACGACGCGCGAGCATCGTCTTGCCCGATCCCGGGGACCCGATCATGAGCAAGCCGAGTTCTCCTGCCGCCGCAAGCGCCATGCCGCGCTTGGCGACCTCCTGCCCCAGTACGTCGGCATAGTCGAGCTCGGGCTCAAAGGTCGCCTCGAGCACTTCAGAATCCAAGTAGTGCCGCGCGGCATCGCCCATGCCATGGGCAAGCTGAGACAAATGATCGATGAATCCACAATCCACGCCCGCAAGCGGCACATGCTGATCGGACCTGCCGGCGATAAAGGACAGCCCCATATCACGCGCCAATAGCTGAAACGCCACCTCGCCCTTGACAGGAAGCACCGTACCGTCCAAGCCAAGCTCACCAGCGATAAGACAACGATCGAGGTTGTCGCGGGGAATCTGACCATCGGCCGCCAATACCGCGATGGCGATGGGCAGATCAAAGCCGCTACCGGTCTTGCGAATATCGCCAGGCGCCAGATTGACCGTAATGCCCGAGCGCGGGATCTCGAACCCGGCGGAGCGCATCGCGCAGCGAATACGACCGCGTGACTCCATCACCTCCATGCTCGGAATGCCGAGCATCTGGATGCCCGGAACGCCACCGGCAAGCGAGACCTCGACCGTGACGTGAATCGCCTCGACGCCGCGGATGCAGGCCGCGTGAACGGCAAACGTCTCGAACGCCATCACGACACCTGCCAATCGAACGCGTTGTACTGATGCTCGATCTCGGCGATATGCCCGCCACGAATGGTGACGCCCACGGCATCGAAGCGAATCGCCTTGAGCGGATAATGCTCCATGAGGTAGCAACTTGCGATGCGGCGGTAGCGGCGTTGCTTTTGGGCGTCCACGGCCTCCTCGGGAAAGACCCGCGTGCTGCAATCCAGTGCAACTCGTCTGGTTTTGACCTCGGCCATCACCACGACATCGTCGAGCTCATCGAGCAGCACCAGATCGGCCTCGCCCTCGGTGCAACGATAACCCTGCTCCAGCAAGGTGTAGCCGCGCTCGTTAAAGTAGTCGATGGTGATCAGCTCGCCCAGCATGCCCAGCTCGCGGGGACTGAGTCCCTTGATAAAGTCGGGCGTCATCGCCCCACAGTCGAGCTCGCCGTTTTCCCAACGCTCCTTGAGTTGCTGCGTCTTGCTCTTTTTGCTTGCGGCACTCATGGGGTCTCCTTTCCCGCACACTGCATTGCCCCGATGATGAGGGCACCTTTCATGCGGGTAAGTACCGGAAGCAAACCAAAAGCTGACCAAATGCCGTCAAAAAACGGGCCGTACGCAGCAATGGTGTTGCATACGGCCCGCTACCAGCAGGTTTATAAAACCCCTGAGGTCCCTGTCTCCACAATTGACCTAGAAAAGGCGCTCAGTCTGCAGAAAGTTTCCGCAAAAGCTCACGCGGTGCAGTGGACAAAGTCCATGTTTGCGAATGGCCTCGATATGCTCGGGGCTTGCATAGCCCTTCGACTCGGCCAGATGGTACTCGGGATACTCGGCGTCGTACTCGACCATCATCTCGTCACGCGTGACCTTGGCCATGATGGACGCCGCGGCGATGCAGGCGATTTTGGCATCGCCCTTCACCACATCGCGCTCGTTAGGAACGGCGCCCAAGGGGTTGCCATCCATGAGGACGCGGTCGGGTTCAAGTCCCGTATCGGCCACGGCGCCCGCAACGGCAGTACGGATAGCACGGGCCATGCCCATCTCATCGATATCCTTCGGCGCGATATGGCAAAAGCCGATGGCAGTCGCCACCTCGGCTATCTTCACCGAGAGCAACTCGCGGCGCGCGGGCGTGAGCTTTTTGGAATCGTTGATACCCCAGACGCGCGGCTCCATAGGAAGACAGACGGCGCATACCGTCAAAGGGCCGGCCACCGATCCGCGACCTACCTCGTCGACACCAACGACCACCCCATCGCCGCCAAGCTCATGCATAAGCTCGTACATGTCATTGACGCGCTCGCGCTCGGCAAGTTCCTTGGCATGGCGCTTAAGAGCACGCTCGCAAGCCTTGATCACCTGCTGGCGCGGGTCCTCGCGATAATGCTCCACGAGGGCGGGAATCTCCTCGAACGTGGCGCTCGCCAGCTCGCCGGCAACCTGCGATGCCGAAACCGAGCTCGTCATGTTGGCCATACCAGACCCTCCTTGCATGCAAATCAGATAAAAAGAAGGGCCACCCGAAGGTGACCCTCGTGTCCAAACGAGTGGACAGACGCTGCGATCTTCTTAGCGCTTCTCGGGGATGCGAGCAGCCTTGCCCACCTTGTCGCGGAGGTAGTACAGCTTGGCGCGACGGACGCGACCATGGCGAACGACCTCGAGCTTGGCGATCTTGGGGCTGTGAAGCGGGAAGGTACGCTCAACACCGACACCGAAGGACATCTTGCGGACGGTGAAGGTCTCGCGGGCACCGGCGCCGGCCATGCGGATGACGTCGCCCTGGAAAACCTGGATGCGCTCGCGGTCGCCTTCCTTAATGCGGTAGTGAACCTTGACGTTGTCGGCGACGCGAACCTGAGGAATGTCCTCGCGGATCTGCTGACGCTCGATTGCGCGGATGTAATCCATGTGCAATTCCTTACTCTTCTAGAGGTGCCGTACCACCTTGGCCGGCACGTAGTTGAACAAACGTATTCGAGTATACACGCGCGGGTTTCTGCTGCAAGAACAATTTTTTGCGCAGACAAAAAGACAAAACCCGCACATGATAACCGCCCGCTTCACGAATGAGACGGGCGGTATGAAGGGGGGGCTACGCTAGGCGTCTAAACGCTAAACGCTAGGCGGAACGCTTGGCCTCGAGCTTGGCCTGGGCGGCAGCTAGGCGCGCGAGGGGCACGCGGTAGGGCGAGCAGGACACATAGTCCACGTCGGCCACGTTAAACAGGCCCTTGATGGACTTGGGGTCGCCGCCGTGTTCGCCGCACACGCCAAAGTGCATGTCGGGATTGGTGGCGCGGCCCTTCTCGACGGCCAAGCGCACGAGCTCCAGCACCGCCGTGTCGATGGTCTCGAAGGGGTTGTCCTTCAGGATCTTCTTGTGCAGGTACAGCGGAATGAACTTGGCCTCGGCATCGTCGCGGGAGAAGCCGAAGGTCGTCTGGGTGAGGTCGTTGGTGCCAAAGCAGAAGAAATCTGCGTGATGGGCGATCTCGTCGGCGACCATGCAGGCGCGCGGCAGCTCGAGCATCGTGCCCACGGGAATGTTGAGCTCGACACCTTCCTCGGAGGAAACCTCGGCGATGGCACGCTCAATGACCTCGCGGGTCTGGACATGCTCTGCCGTGATGGAAACGAGCGGAACCATGATCTCGGGGCGTGGGTCGACACCATCCTTGATAAGGCGGGCAGCAGCCGTGGCCACGGCGCGGACCTGCATGAGCGGCAGATCGCCAAAGACGACGGACAGGCGCACGCCGCGCAAGCCCAGCATGGGGTTGGACTCGACCATGCCGTCAATGCGACGTAGGCGGGCGCGCAGGGCAGTGAGCTCCTCCTCGGGAGCGCCGGCGGCCTCCTTCTTGGTGATGGCGACCTCGAGCTCGCGAGGATTATCCAGGAACTCGTGCAGCGGCGGATCAAGCAGGCGAACGACCACATCGCGACCGGACATGGTCTTGAACATGGCTAGGAAGTCCTCGGTCTGGACCTTGAGCAGGTCGGCCAGGGCCTGCTGCTTCACGGCCTCGTCGTCGGACAGGATGAAGCTCTGGATGATGTTCTTGCGATCGCCCAGGAACATGTGCTCGGTGCGGCATAGACCGATGGCCTCGGCGCCAAACTCGAGCGCGAGCTCGGCATCCTCGGGGTTGTCGGCGTTGACGCGCACGTGGTTGGCGTGACCGTCGGTCTCGTCCAAACGGATCTCATCGGCCCAAGACAGGATGGTGTCCAGGTCGCCGGTGAGCTCTGCAGAGACCAGGTCAACCGCGCCGTCGACGACGATACCCTGGGTGCCGTCGATGGAGATGACATCGCCCTCGCGCAGCACGCGGTCGCTGCCCTCGATGCGCACGACCTTCTCTGCCGCGTCAATGTGGAAGCGCTCAACGCCGCAAACGCAGGGCGTACCCATGCCGCGGGCGATAACGGCGGCATGGCTCGTCTTGCCACCGTGGCTGGTCAGGATGCCCTCGGCGGCGACCATGCCCTTCAGGTCGTCGGGGTTGGTCTCCCAGCGGACCAGAATGACCTTGTGGCCCTCGTTGGCGCGCGCGACGGCGTCATCACTCGAGAACACGACCTCGCCCACGGCGGCACCAGGGCTGGCGTTAAGGCCGCTGGCCAGGGCCTCGTACTTCTTGGAGGCGTCGAACTGCGGGTGCAGGAGCTGGTCGAGCTGCGCGGGATCGATGCGGCTCACAGCCTCCTCGCGGGTGATGAGGCCCTCCTCGACCATTTCGATAGCAATGCGCAGGGCGGCAGTGGCGGTGCGCTTGCCCACGCGGGTCTGGAGCATCCAGAGCTTGCCCTGCTCGATGGTAAACTCGATATCGCACATATCGCGGTAATGATCCTCGAGCGTCAGGAACACGCGCTCGAGCTCCTCGCCTGCGGACTCGAGGCCCGAGGTGGTCTTGAGGTCGGCGATGGGCTCGGTGTTTCGGATGCCGGCGACGACGTCCTCGCCCTGGGCATTCACCAAAAAGTCGCCATAGAACTCCTTGGTGCCGTCGGCCGGGTTGCGCGTAAAGGCGACGCCGGTCGCAGAGGTCTCGCCCTTGTTGCCAAAGGCCATGGCCTGGACGTTGACGGCGGTGCCGAGCTCGTCGGAAATGCCGTGCTGTTTGCGGTAAATGCAGGCACGCTCGTTCATCCAGCTGCCAAAGACGGCCTGGATGGCAAGGCGCAACTGGAGCTCCGGATCATGCGGGAAGACGGGCTTGCCGTCGGCAACCTCAAGCTCGGGATACAGGGTCGCCTCGACGTTATCGGAGAAAATACCCTTGAACGTCTCGACAAGCTCCTGCAGGTCCTCGGCCGAAAGCTCGGAATCGACGCGAACGCCGGCGACCAGGCGGGCCTGGGTCAGAGCGTTCTCGAATAGGTCGGCGTCGACGCCCATGACGACGTTGGAGAACATCTGGATAAAGCGACGGTAGCTGTCCCAGGCAAAGCGCGGGTTTTGCGTCTGGGCGATAAGGCCCTGGACGGAATCGTCGTTGAGGCCCAGGTTGAGGACCGTGTCCATCATGCCGGGCATGGAGAACGGAGCGCCCGAGCGAACCGACACGAGCAGCGGATCGGAGGCATCGCCGAGTTTCTTGCCGCAACGGGCCTCGAGGTCCGCCTCGGCGGCAACGATCTCATCGAGTGCGCCTTCGGGCCAGACGTTGCCGGCACCGGAGTACTCGACACAGGTCTGGCAGGTAATGGTAAAGCCACCGGGAACCGGCAGACTGATGCGGCTCATCTCGGCAAGGTTTGCGCCTTTGCCGCCAAGCACGAAGTTCATGGATTTGTCGCCCTCAGTGACACAGGTGCCCTGGGCGTCGGTTCCAAAACGGTAAACCCTCTTGCAATCGCTCACGATACTTCCCCTTCCATGCACTTACGCGCACGACCGTGGTAACGAATCGACCCGCCGAATGCGAGCCGTGAGGGTACTATACGGCGGGTTTTGGGCGGGCTTGCGCAGAGGGCGCGGGGGTTGGTAAACGTGGTAAATATGGCGGTAAACGGTAGGTAAAGTTGGTTACCTTATGAAGATACCAATGCAAGATGCTTGCAGGTCAAATGCTAGTTTATTGCTAAATCGCTTTACCAATATCGTGCATTATTTTTAGGTAGTCTTTTAGAGACGGGCATTTTTAGCTACCCCAATAAGCTAGCTTTGCTGGGCTCGGCGGGCGGCGCGGCGGGCACGGGCATCTTGGATTTCCTCCAAGTGGCTAATGATCTCGGCAGCGCTTTCCTCGATGGCCTTGCCATCGGTACGCACCACAAAGCAGCCTAGGCGCTTCATGAGGGCACGGGCTTCCTCAAGCTCGCTGCGCACACTCTCGGGCTCGGCATAGGAGCCGGCAACGGCACGGGCGTAGTCATCGCCCAAGCGACTATCGCGAATTTCGGAAATCACAGCGACGGTCGAGATCAGACCAAACAACCGCATCGGGTCAACCTCGTAAATCGACTTCGGCGGCTCCATGCCATGCGCCAGTGGGACATTGGCGACCTTGTAGCCCTGATAGGCTAAATACATCGACAGCGGCGTCTTGGATGTACGCGACACACCCAGCAGCACGATATCGGCACCCGACAGATCGTCGCAACCGCGCCCGTCATCGTGCTCAACGAAATACTCCATGGCCTCGATACGATGGAAATAGCGGTCATCGGTCTTGTGAATCACGCCCGCAACGCACTTGGGCGGCACACCGATGAGCGACGACAGCACGGCAAGCGTCGGGCCGATCAGGTCGACCGAACGGATATGCAGCATACCCAGGTAATCGAGCACGCGGGCGCGAAGCGCCGGATCGACAATGGTATGGAACACGGCGACATCGCGATGGTCGGCATCGACGCGCGGCCCCACAAATGACTTGACCTGCTCCACGGAGGTCACCTTGGGCAGGCGCAAAACGCGAAAAGCCCCTTCATCAAATTGCCCGGACGCCGCAAGCACCACCTCACAAGCGGTATCGCCGAGCGAGTCGGAGATAACGATAACGGTGGGACGAGCGGTGACCGGGCAATCCATGCGGGGCTCCTTTTGCGCTTATGCGCAGGCTGGCTTACTTTTTGCGGGCAAGCTCACCGATGTTGGCAATGCCGGAGAAAACGGCCTCGAAGCGGTTGAGCAGCTTAAGGCGATTATCGCGAAGCAGCTCGTCCTTGTCCATGACCATGACCTCATCGAAGAAACGGTCGATGGGCGCGCGCAGGGCGGCGAGGGCGGCAAATGCGGTCGGGTAGTCCTCGGCAGCAAGGGCGGCATCGACGGCGGTCTGAGCAGCCTCGGAGGCGTCGGCGAGCGCAAGCTCGACCTCGCCCATCAGGCTGCGGTCATACTCCGCACCCAGCTCGGGCTTGGAGATATGCGCGGCGCGGGCATAGGCGGTCGCCAGGTTGTCGAACGTCTCAGCGTCGTTCTTGCGGGCCTCGTCGAGGGCGGCGCAGCGGGCGAAGAAGACGGACGGGGCGATGATGTGCACCGCGGAGACGGCGGCGACGGTATCGGCCGGAATCTTTTCGTCGCGGGCCATGCTCACCAGGCGGCCATGGAAGAAGTCACGAACCTGCTGGGCGACCTCGGCGGCGTCGAACTCAATGCCCTGCTCACTGTAGAGTTCGAGGGCAAAGTCGATGAGCGACGTGGGGTCGATCGGCAGACGGTCGCGCAGGATGTTGATAATGCCGATAGCGGCACGACGCAGCGCGTAGGGGTCGGAGGAGCCGGTCGGGGGCTCGCCGATGGCAAAGATACCGGCGATGGTATCGAGCTTGTCGGCGCAGGCCACGATGCAGCCAGCGGTGCCCTCGGGCAGCTCGTCACCGGCAAAACGGGGACGATAGTGATCGCGAATAGCATGGGCGACCTCGTCGTTCTCCCCCATCGCGGTCGCGTAATAACCGCCCATCACGCCCTGCTGGCTCGTGAACTCGACGACGGCGTTGGACACCAGGTCTGCCTTGCACAGGTGTGCGGCGCGAGCAGCGTCGGCGGCAAGATGGGCGCCCAGGTGAGCCTCGCGGGCGATAGCGAGCGCGAGCTGCTCGATGCGCTCGGACTTGGCGAGCACGCTACCGAGCTTCTCCTGGAAGGCAACCTTGGACAGACGCTCACGGAACTCGTCGAGGGAGATCTTCAGGTCCTCATCGTAGAAGAACTTAGCGTCGTCCAGACGGGCGCGCACGACGCGCTCGTTACCGTCGATCACTCGCTCGGCGTTCTCGGGCTTGCTGTTGGAGACGACCACGAACTCACGCGTCAGCTTGCCCTCGCCGTCATAGATCGGGAAGTAGCGCTGGTTGGTGAGCATGGACTCGCAGATAATCTCGTGCGGGACCTTGAGGAACTCCTCGTCGAAAGTACCGACGAGCACCGTCGGCCACTCGCAGAGGTTAATGACCTCCTCAAAGACCTTCTTGGGCGTATCGACATGGCAGCCGGGGCGAGCGGCCTCGACCTCGGAGATACCGGCAAGGATGGCCTCGCGACGGCGCTCGGCAGAAAGCACGCCGGCGTCCTCGAGTACCTGCTCGTAGGCGGCGGGGCTGGCGACAACGTGGTCACCGGGGCCGAGCACGCGATGGCCGCGCGTGGTGTTGCCGCTCGTCACGTCGGCAAACGACACGGGCACAACATCCTCGCCCAGAAGGCAGCAAATCCAGCGGACCGGACGCACGAACGTCGCGTGCTCGTGGCCCCAGCGCTGGCTGCGGTAGTTGGGCCACTGCAGGCCGGCGATGGTCTTCTCGCACAGGGCCGTCAGGATCGGGGTAGCCGGTGCGGAAGGAATGTTCTTCTCGGCGAACACGTACTCACGGCCGTCGGTGTCCTCGCGACGGACCAGATCCTCGGCACCCACACCGCACTTGCGGGCAAAGCCCTGGGCGGCCTTGGTGGCGTTGCCGTCGGCATCGAAGGCAATGTTAGCCGCGGGACCGCGCTTGACCTCGTGAACCTCATCGGTCGCAGTGGCGACGTTGGCCACGAGCGCAGCCAGACGACGCGGGCTCGAGATCACGCGGACCTCGCCATGGGCCAGACCGGCCTCGTCGAGGCCCTTGGCAATCATGGTGCCAAGCTGCTTGACGGCATTGTTCAGCGGTGCGGAGGGCATTTCCTCCGTACCGATCTCAAACAGGAAATCCTTAGCGTCTGCCATGGCTTACGCCACCTCGCCTTCCTGGTCGGCATTCTCGTTGACTCCGGCGACCTCGGCCATGTAGGCCTCGCAGCACGCCTTAGCGACGGCGCGGACGCGCAGGATGTAGTTAGCACGCTCGACCGCGGACAGCGCGCCGCGGGCATCGAGCAGATTGAAAGCGTGGCTGCACTTCATGACACAGTCGTATGCGGGCAGCGGCAGTTTGCGCTCCAGGCAGGAATGGCACTCGGCCTCGTAGTCGTCAAACTTCTGACGCATCATCTCGACGTTGGCGACCTCAAAGTTATAGGCACTGAACTCGCGCTCGTTCTCGAGGAACACGTCGCCGTAGGTCATGGGCGTGCCGTCGGGCAGATAGCTCCACACCAGATCGTAGACCGAGTTGACGCCCTGGGCGTACATGGCGATACGCTCCAGGCCATAGGTAATCTCGACGGGCACGGGGTCGACCTCGATACCGCCCACCTGCTGGAAGTACGTAAACTGCGTGACCTCCATGCCGTTGAGCCAGACCTCCCAGCCAAGGCCCCAGGCGCCCAGGGTCGGGCTCTCCCAGTCGTCCTCGACAAAGCGGACGTCATGGTCGTTGGGGTCCAGGCCAATGGCGGCCAGCGAACCCAGGTAGAGCTCCTGGGCGTTGACCGGCGACGGCTTGATGAGCACCTGGAACTGATAGTAGTGCTGCATGCGGTTAGGGTTCTCGCCGTAGCGGCCGTCGGCGGGACGGCGGCAAGGTTGAGCATAGCAGGTGCGCCACTCGGCGGGACCGAGCGAGCGCAGCGTGGTCGCGGTATGGAAGGTACCGGCACCGACCTCGGAGTCATAGGGCTGCATAATGACGCAGCCCTGCTCGCCCCAGTACTGCTGGAGGCGCAGGATGATGTCTTGGAAGGAAAGCGATGAAGCGTTCATGCCTCTAATATCCCCTCGTCGAAACGAATACACGGTTAGGTACTGTACTATAGCGGTTTTTAATCGATAGCGCCGATGCGGTTGAGCGGCCAGTAACGCACGAGTGCCACGGCGATCAAATCAGAGCGATCAACGGGACCAAAGTAGCGTGAGTCGGCTGAGTTCTCGCGGTTGTCGCCCATCACCCACACGCAGCCGTCGGGGACGGTGTAGGGATAGCTCACCTGGGCGGCGGGCGCCTGGACCGAAAGCGGCCAGCTCATGCCGGTCGTATAGTCCTCATCGAGCGCCTGGCCGTCGACGACGACCTTGCCGTCCTGAAGGTCGACCGTCTGACCGGCCGTGGCGATGACGCGCTTTACCAGCACGTCATGCTCGGACGTGGCATCGGGGTTATGGAACACCACGATATCACCCTGTTTGACGGGCTGACCGAGCTCGAGGCTCACCTTTTGTGCCAGGATCTGGTCGCCAATCTCGATCGTGTCCTCCATGGAGCCGGTGGGCACCACAAAGGGCTCGACCACAAAGGTGCGGATCAGGAAGGTGGCCACGAGCGCGATTGCGATGACCGCGATCCACTCAAAAGCGCCCCTCAACGCGGAATGTTGCGTAGGAACCATACTCACTCCTCGCTCTGCGAATACGAAGCGTCAAGGATCTCCTGCGCGTAAGCGCGCTCCTCGAGCGTGAGCCGCGCCGTCTCGATCAAGTCCGGACGCCAGCGGCAGGTGCGCTCGATGGCATTCTTACGGCGCCAGGCGTCAACCTTGGCATGGTCGCCGCTCACGAGCACCGGCGGCACGCCCTCGCCGTTGAACTCGGCAGGGCGGGTGTACTGCGCATACTCGAGCAGGCCTCCGTCCTCGGCGGTCGAGAACGACTCGTCCACGTTGCTCATCTCGTCACCAAGGGCGCCGGGGATCAGGCGTACGACGGCATCGGCAACGACCATAGCGGGAAGCTCGCCGCCCGTGAGCACGTAATCGCCGATCGACAGGCGCTCGTCGGCATACGCATAGGCACGCTCGTCAACACCTTCGTAACGGCTGCACACAAACAGCAGGCGCTCGCTTTTGAGCAGGCGCTCGGCCACATGCTGCGTAAAAGGCTCGCCGCACGGGGTGAAGAACACCACCGTCGGCTTGGGGCCCTCCGCGCTAATGGCCTCGATAGCCTCGGCGATAGGCTCGACCTTCATCAGCATGCCCTGCCCGCCGCCGTACGGCTCGTCATCGACGGTACGATGGCGGTCGTGCGTCCAGTCGCGCAGGTTATACGCCTTAAAATCAAAAAGGCCGGCCTTGCGGGCGCGGCCCAAAATCGATGTGGACATGACGGGCTCAAACATCTCGGGAAAGACCGAAAGGGTCTCAATCAGCATGTTGTCCTCCCTACTTGTCCATATCGATCAGGCCGTCCATAACGTGGACGGAAATTGTTCCTGTGTCGGGAAGATCGAGCACAACCTGCTCGATCACGGGAATCAGTACCTCGCCGTACCGATCGCCCTCGACGACCCAAACATCGTTAGCGGACGTCGACATGATCTCGACGATCGTACCGAGTGAACCGAAGCGCTCGTCGACCACCTCGCGACCCATCAGGTCGGAATAGGCGGCGTCGAGTGAATCGAGCTCAAAATCGTCACGATTTGCCAACACATAGCATCCCGTGATGCCCTCGGCGGCCGTCAAGTCGTCAATGCCCTCAAACGAGACCAGATCGCCATCGCCCGTATCGGTGACGGACACGACCGTGCAAAAGCGGTCGCGCTTGAGCGCCGGCGGCGTCAGGGCGACGCGCATACCCGGCTCTAATACAGAAGGAAGCCCCCGCAGCGGCTGCGCGAGGACCTCCCCCTTCCTTCCGTGCGGCTTGACCACACGGGCGATGTTTTTGTACTGGGACCTCAAGGTCCTAGCCCAGAACCTCTACCTCGACAGCAGTGTCGAGGCGAGCGGCCAGTGCACGGGCGAGCGTGCGAATGGCCTTGATGGTACGGCCACGACGGCCGATGACCTTAGCGACGTCATCCTCGGCGACCGAAACCTCAATCATGGAGGCGTCGTCACCATCGATGACCTCAAGGCTCACGGAATCCGGGTCGTCGACGATCTGAACAACGAGATATTCGACGAGATCGGCGATGCGATCTGAGAGCATTGCCTCACCCTCGAGCTGTGCAGCGTCAACCTCAGGCACGATTTACTCCTCGGCGCCCTCAGCGGCCTCAGCGGCAGCCTTAGCGGCCTCGGCCTCTTTGGCGAGCTGCTTCTTGGACTTCTTGACGACGGTCTCGGTCTTCTCGCCCTCGTTGGCGGCCTTGACCAGAGCGGCGACGGCGTCGGTGAGCTGAGCGCCCTTGGACTGCCAGTCGGCGATCTTCTCGAGGTCGAGATTGATGGTCTTGGGGGCGGTCATCGGGTTGTAGCGGCCAACCTCCTCGATGATACGACCGTCACGCGGGGCGCGGGAATCGGCGACGACGACACGGTAGTACGGACGCTTCTTAGCGCCGTGACGAGCAAGGCGAATCTTGACTGCCAAAGGAAACTCCTCCAACCAAGCAGCTTTAGGCTGCAACTACAAACAAACAGTTGAACATAATACGCCATCGACGCGGGCAGGTGAAGTCCGTGAGACCAACTTCTTCGGTGTAGTCGAGGGCAAATCCATATCTTAGACAAGAATTCGGGATTTGCAAGCACATACACGCACCCCACATGAGCTGCGCGGTATACTCATGACATGGAAAGACGCGAACATACATACGGTTATGAGGATGCCATGGGCGTCACGCCGCCGCCCTGGACGGGTCCGGCGGTGGGCCTCATGGACCTCGATGCGTTTTTTGCGAGCGTGGAGATGCTCGATCATCCCGAATGGCGCGGAAAGCCGCTCATCGTGGGCGGAGACGCCGATTCGCGTGGCGTCGTGTCCACGTGTTCGTATGAGGCACGTCGCTTTGGCGTGCACTCTGCCATGGCCTCGGCCGAGGCGCGGCGCTTGTGCCCGCAAGCCATTTGGACGCACGGGCACTTTGATCGCTACCGCGAGGTGAGCGCGCAGGTCATGGCGATTCTTGCCGAGGAGACGCCGCGCGTTGAGCGCGTATCCATCGACGAAGCCTTTATCGATATCACACCGGGTCGCTTTGCGCCCGAAGACCCGCTACTGGTTGCGCGGCGTATAAGCGACCGCGTGGCAGCGCTGGGAGTGACCTGCTCCATTGGCGTGGGCTGCAACAAGACGGTCGCAAAGATCGCAAGCGAGCGGGATAAGCCGTTTGGGCTGACCATCGTGCGCCCCGGAACCGAGCAGCGCTTTTTGGCCGCGCTGCCGGTATCTGCCATGAGCGGCATCGGGCGCTCGGCCGAGGAGCGACTGCGCCGCATGCGCATCTACACGCTCGGCGAGCTGTCACGTTCACCGGAATCAACCTTGGCCTCTATTTTTGGCGTCAACGGCGAACGCATGCGCCAGCGTGCGCTGGGACTCGAAATATCCGAAGTAACAAGCCTCGATGAGGAACGCGAGGTTAAATCCGTGAGCAATGAGCGCACCTTTGCGAAAGATTTGACTGAGCGTGGGGACATCGAAGCGGCGATTGCGCTGTTGGGAGAGTCGGTTGGACGCCGCCTGCGCCGTCAGGGACTGACGGGCGGCACGGTAACGCTCAAGCTTAAGTATTCGTATGGCAGCGGACGCACGGCGCAGCGGCGGCTTCCCCACCCCACCGACGATGAGAACATCTTTGTGGCGGTTGCGCTCGAACTGCTCGACAACATCTGGCAGGAAGGCATGCATGTGCGTCTGGCGGGTATCGGGATGAGCGACTTTGACCATCAGGGCGGCATCCAGACCGACCTGTTCTGCGAAGTCGACGACCGCGGAGCCCAATCAAGCGACCGTCGCGACCTCTCAGTCGCGATCGATGCCGTCCGAGACAAGTTCGGCGACACCGCCCTATCTTTCGGCCGCCAATCCCGCTTCAATGATTAACCGCCTTTGTAAAAATAGAAAGCCGGGCAGGTGCGGAAAACCGCAACTGCCCGGCGAAATGCGCGAGGCTAGCTAAAAGCCCCATATCAAATGAGCCACTAGAGGAGGTCGAGGGGGAGCTGGGGGGCGTCACCCCAGAGCTTTTCTAGGCGGTAAAAGTCGCGGGCTTCGGGAGTGAAGACATGGACGACAACCGAGCCGTAGTCCATGAGCATCCAGGTCTTCTGCTCGCGGCCCTCGATGGAGAACGGATGCTCGCCGCAAGCCTCGGCAACCTTCTCCTCGATCTCGTCGACAATCGAATCGACCCGGCGGTTGTTGGTACCGGTGGCAAGCACAAAGTAGTCGCACACGTCGGAAAGCTCGGTCAGGTCGAGCACCTGCACGTCCTCGCCCTTCTTGTCGTAGGCGGCCTGCGCGGCGGCGCGGGCGACATCCTCGGCGGCGACACCGCTCGCGGACAGCGAGGCGGCGGTGCGGTCGGACGTGGCAGCGAAACTCTTGTGCTCCACACCTTCAAGAATCTGCTCGTCAGTCATGGTCTCGTCGGCCATGGAATACCTCTTTCTAGACACACCCGAGCTAGCGCAGCTGGGCGTAATGGTTGTAAATCGTAATAGCCGTGGGATAAAGATAGCGCCCGGACTGGATCACAAAGACCAGACCCTGCGCAAAACAGGAGAAGAACAACTCATCGAGCGAGGACTTCCCCACCATCTTGCGCAGCGCATGGGCATAGTCGCCGTGACGGTTGGGCTCGATGGCATCTGCCACAAAGACCACCATATCGAGCGGCGTCATGTCGCAGGCACCCACGGTGTGACGGTCGACAGCCTGGAAAACGGCCGGTGACAGCTCGGGAAAAAGCTGCGGAAGCTCATAGGCGGCAACAGGGCCATGCAAAAGCGGCGTCGCGGCGGAAGGAGAGCCAGCAACCTTGATGCCATAGTGAAGCGCGCGGGCCACGAGCTCGTCATCGGAAAGAACCTTGTCCCAGTCGTGAATTAAGCCGGCGGCAGCCGCATCAAAGCGGTCAACGCCGTAGACCTCGGCCAGATGAAGTGCGGTCTCGGCAACACCCAGCGAATGCACATAGCGCTTGCGCTTATCTTTCATGCGAACATCGAGCAGCTCTTGAATGCGCTTGAGCAGCGCGCGCTCATCGCCCTCAAACTGATCCTCTACCGACAACGTAGCCCCCATCACTCAAAATCTTCTTGGCCCAAATCGGCATATAGCCTGCGCTTGCGAATGTAGCCGAGCACGGACTCGCTCGTAAGATAGCGCACGCTCATGCCGCGGGCAACTCGCTTACGAATGTTCGTCGAGCTGATCGCCAGCGCCGGAATCTGAATATAGCGCACGTCGAACGGCAGCCCCGACTCTTTGATTCGGGCACGCGCCGTATCGATATCAAAGCCCGGTCGCGTCGCCGCAATAAAGGTAGCAAGCTCAGCGATTCGTTCGGCATCATGCCAGGTCACAATATCGATAATCGCATCGGCGCCCGTAATAAAGTAGAGCTTTACCTGCGGCGGGTAAAAATCGCGAAGGGCATGAAGCGTATCGGCCGTATAGGTTACACCCGGACGGTCAATCTCGAACCGGCTCGCCAAAAAGGCCGGGTTCGCGGCGGTGGCGAGGACCGTCATGGCATAACGGTCCTCGGCAGGCGTAACCGGCTTGTCAAGCTTAAAGGCGGGAGAGCCCGCCGGCATAAAGAGCACAGCGTCCAAGTCGAGCGACTCGCGCGCCTGCTCGGCAGTCACCAGGTGCCCGTAATGAATCGGGTCGAATGTGCCGCCCATAATGCCAAGCCGAAACTCCTTGCCCTCTTTTATGGGCAGCTCGGGCAAACCGATTCCACCGCGCAGCGACATGGCTTACTCGCCCTCCGAGGTCTCGGCATCGTCCGCGGCATCCGCCGCATCGACAACCTCGACGCCCTCATCCGCAGCATCGGCCACGTCAATGGCCTCAACGGCAACGTCCTCACCAGCGTCCTCGAGCTCCTCGTACTCCGAGAAGTCCTCAGCGCCCTCAAAGTCAAAGGCGCGCTGGCAAATGCGGACCTCGTCGCCCGCACGGCAACCGGCCTTCTCGAGCGCGTCGTCAACACCCATACGCGCAAACTTATGCTGCAGGTAGATGACGGCTTCCTCGTTTTCCCAGTCGGTCTGGATGACCATGCGCTCGATGGCACGACCGACCACGCGGAAGGCACCGGGCTCTTCCTGGACAATGCGGAAACGCTTCTCGCGCTGCAGACGGCGGCGCTCCCACTCCTCGTCGCGCAGATCGACCGGCTCAGCGGAGACCGCCAACTCGGCACGCAGCTTAGCCACCTGCTCGCCCACGGCAAGCATCAGCGTGTTGAGGCCGGCGCCCGTCACGGCGGACACGGCAAAGAACATATGTCCATCGTCGAGCGCGGCGCGCTTGAGGTCGGCAATCTTGTCGGCCGTGCCCGGCGCATCGCACTTGTTGGCGACGACGATCTGCGGACGCTCCGAAAGCTCGGCGCCATACTGCTCGAGCTCACGGTTGATGATACGGTAATCCTCGACCGGATCGCGATCCTCAAACCCGCCCGTCATGTCAACGACATGCATGATGAGCGCCGTACGCTCGATGTGGCGCAGGAACTGGTGGCCCAAGCCCTTGCCCTCGCTCGCGCCCTCGATGAGGCCGGGGACGTCGGCAACGACATAGGAGTACTCGCCGGCACGCACCATACCCAGGTTGGGCACGAGCGTGGTAAACGGATAGTCGGCGATCTTGGGTCGGGCGGCACTCATGCGCGCGATAAGCGAGGACTTGCCCACCGAGGGGAAGCCCACGAGCGCGGCATCAGCCATGAGCTTCATCTCGAGCTCAATCCAGTGCTCCTCGGCCGGCTCGCCCAGCTGGGCGAATGCGGGCGCGCGGCGCACCGACGTCACAAAGTGCGTATTGCCCAGACCGCCGGCACCGCCGGGCGCCACAACGACGCGCTCGCCATCATGCACCAAGTCGGCAATCTCGAACATCGGGGTCTGCGTCTCGGGGTCGAGCTCGCGCACCACGGTACCCATGGGAACCTTGAGAATAAGGTCCTCACCGCTCTTACCGTTACGACGGGCACCCTGCCCGTGCGTGCCGCGCTCGGCGCGGAAGTGATGCTTAAAGCGGTAATCGATCAGCGAAGACAGCTGAGCATCGGCCTGGATGACGACATTGCCGCCACGACCGCCGTCGCCGCCATCGGGGCCGCCCTTGGGGACAAATGCCTCGCGCCTAAACGACATGCATCCGGCTCCGCCGTCGCCGCCGCACACGTTAATGCGGCTGATATCGGTGAACTGTGACAACAGAATCGCCTCCTACAAAAAGAGGGAGACCCTTGAATCCTAAAACTCAAGTGCCTCCCACATATGTGCTCTATGAAGGGTGAATTACGCGTTCGCGAGCGGGCGTACGCTGACCCTGTGCTTGATACCCTTGTGGAACTCAACGGTACCGTCGACCAGCGCGAACAGCGTGTCGTCCTTGCCACGGCCAACGTTCTCACCCGGGTGGATGTGCGTGCCGTGCTGACGGACGAGAATCGTGCCCGTGGTTACCGTCTGGCCGGCATAGCGCTTCGTGCCAAGGCGCTGACCGCGGGAGTCACGGCCATTACGGGAGGAACCGAGTCCTTTTTTGTGTGCCATTGTGTATACCTACTCTTTCGTTACGAGTGTAATCTACTCGGCGACGGGAGCCTCGGCAACAGCCTCGGCCTCTGCCTTGACAGCCTTCTTGGCGCGGGACGTAGCCTGGACCTTCACGATCTTCAGCTTGGTGAGCTGCTGACGGTGACCCTTCAGACGACGATAGCGCTTACGCTTGTGGAACTTGAAGACCAGCTGCTTCTCGCCCTTGAACTGCTCAACGATCTGAGCGGTAACCTTGGCCTTGGCCAGCTTGTCGGGATCGGTGACGATCTTCTTACCATCGTTGAGGAAGATGACCGGCAGGGTGACCTTGTCGCCCTCATTGCCCTCGATCTTCTCGACGGTGATGACATCGTCGGTGGCGACCTTGTACTGCTTGCCGCCCGTGTTAACGATTGCGTACATGTTTACTTGCCCTTCATGCATCAGTTAGTGCAACAGCCGAATATAGTAGCAGGCGAAAATACCCCCGTCAACGAGTATGTGGAGCAAATCCACAAGTTCGCACAGGTATGGGGCTGACGAGTCGGCCCTCGTCGTCCTCGCATGCTTGATTCTGACGCTCGACATCGTAGGAGCAGATGGTCACGAGGTCTTGCATACCGGTGGAAACAATAGGTGCATCCACGCCCGGGGTCAAGCCCTGCAACAAAACATCAGCAGCGGAAAGCAAAATTTCCGGACGCATGGAGCCCTCGTTGTCGGCATGGGTGTCGAGCATGAGCACCAAATGGTCCGGACGCTCCCCAGCCGTGAGCTCATAGCCCACGAGCGTGTGATCCAAATCCAAGCGCTTGCTCTTTTTGCCGCGCGCGTAGTCGATGCCATGGTCCGCGCGCAGCGTGTCGATCGCACGACGCACCTCGTCGGCGCTTACGGGCGCCTCGGGATCCAAGTGCAGGTCGATGCGATACGACAGACGCGTGAGTTGCGCCGTCAACGCCGGCGTGCGCACGTCGATATACGCCGCCTCGATGGGCGCCAGATCGGCCGGAGACGCCGCAGCCAGGCGCCCAAACGCCTCGTCGAGCGCCACGAACTCGGTCATAAACAGGTCATACCACTCGCAGGTCGACGACGTACCCACCGGTAGCGCCGAAGAGAAGCCCACGCGCATGTGCGGAGAAAAGCCCTGCGTGACGGCATAGGGAAGTCCCGCGCGGCGCACGATGCGCTCAATGGTATGGATTACTTCGAGATGGCCCAGGTACTTAAGGCGATCGCGCTTGCCATAGCGAACACGAAGTCTAAAGAGCGTGGGGTTGTCGGTCAGGCGCTCACTCATGCGCGATCACCCATCAATACATTCTTGGCGTGAAGCGTGGGGCAGATTCCGCAGCCGGTGCACGACGTGCGGGTGCAGTCGGGAGTCGTGACGCCCTCGAGTGAGCGACGGCACTCGCGCTCGAGGAAGCCACGCGTGCAGCCGGGGCTCACATGCTCCCACGGTAGGCGCCAGTCCAACTCGTAGGGCAGGTGCACGAGCTCATTGAGGTCGATGCCGTTTTTGGCAGCAGCCTCCTTCCAGTTATCGAGCGAAAAATGCTCTACCCAGGCGTCAAAGCGAGAGCCAGCGCGCCAAGCGTCGATGATGACGGGCGTCATGTCACGACCGGCGCGGGACAGCGCGGCCTCGATGAGCGAGGTCTCGGCATCGTGGTAATGCACGCGGACGGCACGGTTGCGAACGCTCGTGATGAGCAGCTTCTGGCGACGCTTGACGTCGTCGTAGTCGAGCTGCGGGCACCACTGGAACGGCGTGGCAGCCTTGGGGATAAAGACCGAAACCGAGATGGACACCGAGATCGAGCCGCGACGAGCCTTGGGCACCACGGAACGACCGAGCTCCAGCACGTGATCGGCCAGATTGGCGATGGCCACGATGTCCTCGTCGCGCTCGCCGGGAAGGCCCATCATAAAGTAGAGCTTCATGCGGTTCCAGCCGGCCTCGAAGGCCGCCTTGGCCGCACGGTCCAGGTCCTCCTCGGTCACGTTCTTGTTAATGATGTCGCGCATGCGCTGGCTGCCGGCCTCGGGCGCGAACGTCAGGCCGCCCTTCTTTTCGCCGGCGACCGACTCGGCCATATCCACGCCAAACGAATCCAGGCGCTGCGACGGAATAGACACGCGAATACCCGTATCCTCCAGGCGGCGGTTGAGCCTGCCGAGCACGTCGCGAATGCAGGAGTGGTCGGTCGTGGAGAGCGAGGTCAGCGACACCTCGTCATAGCCGGTCTTTTCCAGACCCTGAATCACCGACGAGACGATCTGGCCGGCCGAGCGCTCGCGCACCGGGCGATACGTCATGCCGGCCTGACAAAAACGACAGCCGCGGGCGCAGCCGCGCAGGATCTCGATAGACAGGCGGTCGTGAACCAGCTGCGCATAGGGCACGCACGACTGCGACAGCGGATTCGTGGCGCCGAAATCCTCGACGACGCGCTTGTAGACCACGGTCGGCGCATCCTTGCCTTCACGCGGCACGGTGTAGCCATGCGGCGAGCAGGGCTCGTCGTGACGAACCTCATAGAGCGACGGCACGTAGTTGCCGGCAATGGATGCAAGCTGCTCAACAATCTGCGCGCGCGGGACTCCTTCGTCGCGCAGGCGGCGATGCAGCTGGCAGGTCTCGAGCAGCGATTCCTCGCCCTCGCCGATGAGGATGGCATCGAAGAAGGCCGCGTACGGCTCGGGGTTGTACACCGAGGGACCGCCGGCGATGATGATGGGGTCGTCTTCGCCTCGGTCGGCCGCTAACAGCGGAATGCCAGCGAGATCGAGTGCCTCGAGGAAGTTCGTCACCGCCATCTCGTGCGGCACATGCAGGCCGACGATATCAAACGAAGCGACCGGCGCTGCACCCTCGAGCGACAGCAGCGGAATGCCCGCCTCGCGCATAGCGTCACCCATATCGGGCCACGGCACATAGCCACGCTCGCAGGAGATGCCCTCGGCCTGGTTAAGAATGTTGTAGAGGATGGCGATACCTTGGTTGGGCAGACCGACCTCGTATACGTCCGGATAGATCAGGCAACAACGGTAATCGGCATCGGCCTTGGAAAGCGTGCCCCACTCGTGATCGATATAGCGGCTCGGTTTCTCGACCTTGGCGAGCAGCGGCTCAATTAAATGAAAACAGTCTTGGTATGCAACGCGCAACAGAAAACCCCTAAGCAGCGAGATCGGATGCGTCTTGGTAGGACGCCATAGGACGGGTAGCGCCCGCGACCGTGGTCACCAGATCACGAACGCGGGAGAACGTGGCAGTGACTACCTCGTTGGCACGGCTGTAGTCGACATCGCGCTCGTAGAGCGAAACGAGCGCACGGCCCATGCCATAGGTGCCCGCGGCAGCAGTGAGCGCCTTGACGGCAAACCCAATATGCGGCGTCTGCTTGACGAGCGCACGGGTGACCGCGCGGATCACAAGACCGCCGGCAAGCACGCCCGCGACCTCGTAGCCGCGCTCAGGCTTAATGCCGTGTCCAAAGACGGCAGCGAGCTCAAAGAGCATGCCCACCTGCGCCAGCGCCATAACGGGATAATCGGCGCCCGGCAAAAACACCAGCGCACCGGTCGCCATATTGGTGAGCGCGCACGAGGTGATGATACGGTTGGCCGCCGCGATGCGCATGAAGGCAAAGTTCGCCGCAAAAGCCGTTTCCTTTTCGGTGCGATCGAGAATCCAGCGGGCAAGCGTCTCGAGCAGATACGTCTTATCGGTTGCCGCCACCACGCCGAGCATGGGCGTGGACTCCTCGATAAACGGCACCTCCACAGCTGACTCGGCAAGCACGCACACGGGCGCGCCGGCGATCACGAGCTCCTGCACGGCACTCTCCAAGCGGTCGGAGCCGCACGAGAGCACCAGCACCACATCGGTATCGGTCTTTGGAGCAATTCGCTCCTCCCCCAGACGCTCGACGCGTACAATGCCCGAGGTCGTCTGCGGCACAAAGGCGTCACGCACCGTCTCGGCCAGAAAGCGCGAGGCGGACGAATCCAAATAGACCGAGACGCGCACCGGCGTATCGGAATCCTTCTTAACGGACGCGCCCATCTTAAAAGCGCGGGTCAACTTATCTACGGGAATTTTCATAGCAAACCCCTCCAGCGGTTACGCGGCGCCCGAACGATGCCGCCATATGGATTGTACGATACCCACCGTCAGCAGCTGAATCATCATCGAAGACGAACCGAAGCTAATAAACGGTAGCGGAATACCGGTAATCGGCATCATGCCGATGCACATGCCGATGTTTTCGAAGGTCTGGAACGCCCACATGCCAACGATGCCCACACACGAAAGACGCAAGAACAGCGACTCACACTTAAAGGCGACGCGAATCGTCGAAAAGATCAGCAGCACGTAGAGGCATAGGAGCAAAAAGGAACCGCAAAAGCCAAAGGTCTCGGACAGGAAGGCGAAGACGAAGTCGGTGTGGAACTCAGGCAGAAAGCCGCCGGCCGACTGCGTCGCATGGCCCAAACCCTTACCAAAGAAGCCACCCGAGCCAACGGCGATAAGCGACTGCTGCAGATTGTAGGCATCGTCCGAATCGGCATTATCGGGGTCGATAAAGACCGTCAGGCGGTTCATCTGATACTGCTTGATGAGCACATCGTGGCCGAGCAACGAATCAAAGACCGAATCGAGCGCCAGGACGAGGGCCACCAGGCCCACGAGCAGGGCCAGGGTCGACAGCACCCATTCGCGGCGTGCACCGCTCATGCAGATGACGATGGCGCCCGAGACCAGCACGACCAGGCCCGAGCCCAGGTCGCCCATGGCAACGACGGCCAAAAACGGGATGGACAGCATGCCGCAGAGCTTGACGTAGTCGCGAACGGTATCGATGCGGCCGTTATACTGCGAGCCAAGCGTGGCGATAAAGAAGATGGTGATGAGCTTGGCAAGCTCAACCGGCTGGAATGTCAAGCCGATACCGGGAATCTTGATCCAGCCCGTCATGCCCAGACCGCCTGTATAGGACAGACCCGGAATCTTGGGCGAGAAGATAACGATCAGGTCGATGACGAGCAACGCTGTCGAGAAATTGGAAATACCGCGCAGGTCGGTACGCCAGACGAGCACCGCCAGCACCGCCCCGATGCCAATTCCCAGAAGATGACGTGAGAACGAGGCATCGGCCTTAAACTGTGACGCCGACCAAATAATGATGGCGCCATAGGCAACGAGCGCGACGGTAGCCAGCAGCACACCGATATGCACCTTTTGGCGAAACGTACCGCGCGAGGCCGAAAGTTGCTTGTTGACACGGTCCAGGCTGCTGCGAGAGCCGGTCTTGGTTGAACGGAACAGATCCGCCGGAGAAAAATCCATCGCAACCTCCTATCGAACCGAAGAATCGCCCGAGGCCGAAGAGGTATCGGGCTCGTCATAAATCACGCCGAGCACGTCGCGCACGACATGCATCGCGGTATCTGAGCCACCGCCGCCCTGCTCCAGGACAGTAGCGATGACATACTTGGGATCATCGGCCGGTGCATAGGCGCAGAACCACGCGTATTCGTCCTCGCCGCTTTTCTCGCCCGTGCCCGACTTGCCGTATACCTGAGGCGTCAGGTTGCCAAAGTGAGCCGCCAGGGACGTCGATGCCGTGTAAATCACGTCGTGCATACCGTTGCGAACAAGAGCTAAATCCGAATCGCTGTTGATCTTGGCCTCCAGGCGCTTCTTCTTGCCCTTGCCGTTGTACTTATAGGCATCGCCGTCGCCATCGCGCGACACGGCAGACAAAAACACGTGAGGCACGTACTGTTTGCCGCCGTTGGCAAGACCCATATAGGCGCACGCCATCTGCAGGGGCGTCACCAGGATGTCGCCCTGGCCGATGGCAATGTTGGTCATATCGCCGGCATTCCACTTGCGGTCCTCGGCAGAGGCGTCGGTAAAGTACGACTCTTTCCACTCGGCATCGGGAATACGGCCCGCGCCCTCACTCGGCAGATCGATACCGCAGGTCTTGCCTAGGCCCCAGCGACGAAAGACCTCCTGCAGGCCCTCGGAATGTTGCTCGTCATAAAAGAACGCCTTGCCCATGTCGTAGAAGACGGGGTCGCACGAGTTGGCGATACCCGACTGCAGCGTCATGGTGCCGTGGCCAGACGTCAGCCAGCAGCGCTTGCCCCAAGCCTTGCCCAAGCCCGTCCAATAGCCCGTGCAGTTGGTTGTCTGCGTTGAAGTGTAGGTTCCAAACTCAAGACCAGCCAGTGCCGAGAGCGGCTTGATGGTCGAGGCCGACATGTACTGTCCGCTAATGGCGCGGTTGAGCAGCGGGTGCGAACCCTTGTCATCATTGAGCTCGGTCCACACGTCATTTGAGACGCCGCCGATAAAGACGGACGGATCGAACTTGGGCTCGCTCGCCATGCCCAGGATCTCGCCATTGTTGGGATCGAGACACACCACAGCGCCGTTGCCGGCATTGCTGTAGCCAGTGGTCTTGGCAAGCTCGATGGCGCTCGCCAGCGCCGTCTCACAGGCCTGTTGGATCTTAAGGTCGAGCGTGAGCTTAATGTCGGAGCCGGCCTTGGCGGGCACGGCGCCGGCCTGACCGGTCACGTTGCCCGAGGCATCGACCTTGACGGTCTGCTCGCCACGAATACCCTGCAGCAGGTTTTCGTAGTAGCTCTCAACACCCGCCTGGCCCACGATATCGCCCGACTGGTACGTAATCCGGCCAGCAGAAGCATCATCATCACCAGAGGTTTTCTTATTCTGGGCCTCGAGCTGCTCGGAGGTAATGGTGCCGGTATAGCCCAAGATATGGCATGCCGTCTCGCCATATGGATACTGGCGCTCGGTACGCTCGGCAATCTTGACGCCCGGGAACTCGCCGGCGTGCTCCTGAATATAGGCAACCGTGGAGCGACGGACGTCCGTCGCGATGGTATGCAGGCTCTGAGCGCCCTCGGAATTGTCCTGAATATTGCGCAGAACCGCCACGTAGGGCATACCGAGCACGTTGGCAAGATGGCGAACCAGAACCTCATCCTCGGCAAGGTCGCGGTAGGCCACGACAGCAAGTGAGGGACGGTTCTGGACAAGTGCCACGCCATTGCGGTCGAGGATGCGGCCGCGCACAGCGGGTGTGGTAACGGTGCGCGTCTGATTGCTATTAGCCTGCTTTTCGTAATAGTCCGACGAGACCATCTGCATGCCCCACAGCTTGACGGCAAGCGCCGCGAACATCGCGCCCACACCCGTGGTGAGGATGGAGAAGCGGCCCTTAAAGGCGGTCGCCGCGGTATTGCCCTCGCCCTCGGTGGCGCGCGGGGCCGTTCCATGCTGCGTATCGTAGGTAAAACGAGAATCGCCGCGACGCATGATGACCAGTGCGACCACGATGGCCACAACCAGCACGATACCGGCGATAATAACCGTCATCTGGGAAGACATCTACGAGCCTCCCCTATTTGAGCTTACGGGTCTTGGGCTTAAAGCGCATGCCCGTCTGGCGTCCGCCACGTGCGGAGAATCCATAACCGGACTGCGGCACGACGCCGGACATCAAAAACGGAATGGCAACCAGACCCGTCAGGATCGAAGACGGCAGTGCATGGCCGAAGATCGCCACGACAAAGCTCGTCTCCAAACCCATAAACAGCAAGATGATGCTGTAGATCACATTAATGACGAACGCGAAGGCGCCCACAGTGATGCCGCGCGCACTCGGGGTACCGCCCGTCTGACCGGCAGCGCTATGCACCAGGGCAAAAGAACCCACGGTCAGCAGGAGCGACATAACGCCCACCGGCACGGCAGCGGAAAGGTCATAGAACAAGCCGCTGCAAAAACCGCACACGACGGCACGGGTCGGGTCGCCCGAGAACACGCTTAGGCACACCAGGATAATCATAAAGTTGACGCGACCGCCCGCAATGGAGATCTGCGGTGCCAGGCCTGCCTGCAACAGCACGCACACGATGGCGGCGATTACAAACGTGCGGGAGCTCATCCCCTGCTCATGTAGATCCATGGACATGCCCCCTATTCGCTCGAGCCGGAATCGGTCGTCTCGGACGTGTCGGAACTGTCATCCGGGCTCTCGTCCTTCGTCTTGGTCGCAGCATCGCGCGACGTTCCCTGCGGCGTGCTGTTGGCCGTGTTCACGTCCTCATCCGAGGCCGACTGTTCGTCGGTCAGCGAGGTAATGACCAGCACTTCCTCGTTGTTCTCGGCCGTCGTCTGGGCGCGCACCACAATGGTGTAGTACACGTCGTTTGCCGATTTCTCAACCGACGAGACGGTGCCGAGCGGTAGACCCTTGGGGAACACACCGCCAATGCCCGAGGTCACGATGATGTCGCCAACCTTAACGTCGGAGTCGACGCTCACGTACTCAAGACGCAGCGTGCCGTCAGCCTGACCCTGCAGCATGCCCTGGGCGCGCGTGTCCTGCACCATAGCGGATACGCCCGAGTTCTCGTCGCCAATCAGGCGCACGGTGGACGTCTTGGCCGAGACCTCGATAATCTGGCCTATGACACCGGCAGAACTCGTCACAGGCATGTTGATGGTAAGACCGTCGGCAGAACCCTTATCGATGGTGACGGTCGAGGTCCAGGCATCGCCCGAAGCGCCGACGATACGAGCTGCGGTTGATTTGAGGTTGTAGGTCGACTGCAGGCCGACCAGCCCCTCCAGTCGCTCGGCGGTCTTTTGAGCCTCGGAGAGCTCGGCAACCTTAGAGGTCAGTTCCTCGTTTTGCTTCTTAAGCTCGTCAAGCGTGTCCTGCGACGCCGTAAGGTTAGAGAACACGTTACCGATCGCATTGAAGGGAGCCGCCACAGCCGAGCCCACAAAGCGCACCGGCGAGGTAATCGTCGTCACGCCCGAGCGCACGGCATGAATCGGTCCTGCCTCGCCCTCGCGGATGTAAAACGTGAGCAGCAACACCGAAATCAGGCTGAAAACAATCAACGGGCGCATACCCGTTGATTGTCGCTTGGTATTCAGATTTGTGGAGAAACCCGAAGATCGTGCCAAATGGAATCCACCTTTTGGAAATTAAGCATTGGTCTGGACGAAGCCGCCATCAAACGCATTGGCCTCGAGCACGCGGGCACAGCCGTTAACAACGTTATCGAGCGCCGTGGGGCTAACATTGACCGAAACGCCGGTCTCATCGCGCAGGCGCACATCGAGACCGCGCAGCAGCGCGCCGCCACCGGTCAGCAAAATGCCATAGTACATAAGGTCCGAGGCAAGATCGGGAGGCGTAGCGTCGAGTGCGTCCTTGACGGCCTTGGCCATCTCGTCGAGCGGCTTGTTGAGTGCGCGACGAATCTCCTCGCTCTCGATGCGCACGGTCTTGGGCAGACCGGTGATCACGTCGCGGCCGTTGACCTCGACGTCGAGCTCGTCCTTGAGCGGCACGGCGGAGCCGACCTTGATCTTGATGTCCTCTGCCGTACGCTCGCCGATGGCCAGGTTGTAGGCATCACGAACGTGCGTGAGGATGGCCTGATCGAACTCGTCGCCGGCAATACGGATGGACTGCGAGACGACGATGCCGCCCATAGCGATAACGGCAACCTCGGTGGTACCGCCACCGATGTCGATGACCATGGAGCCGGTGGGTTCCTCGACGGGCAGGTCGGCGCCGATGGCAGCCGCCATGGGCTCTTCGATCAGATAGGCCTGGCGGGCACCGGCCTGGATCGTGGCCTCAAAGACAGCACGCTTCTCGACCGACGTGACACCGGAGGGAACGCAGACGACAACACGCGGACGCGGAGTCCACGGATAGCGCTTCTCGGACGCCTTGTCGATAAAGTAGCGAAGCATGGCCTCGGTAACATCGAAGTCGGCGATGACGCCGTCCTTCAGGGGACGAACGGCCACGATGTTGCCGGGCGTACGGCCGAGCATGCGCTTTGCCTCGATACCGACCGCCAAGATGCGCTCGTCGTTCTTGTCGATGGCGACAACAGAGGGCTCGCGAATGACGATGCCCTTGCCGCGCACGGAGACAAGCGTATTGGCGGTGCCGAGGTCGATGGCAAGATCGCCCGCATAGCTACCGAAGAACATATCCATCAAAGAAAACAACGCAACTCCTGATGTGTTGGATGATTGCTGGAAAACTACTAGCTCATCATACTAGCGCAAGCCCGGCGCCTCACTTGCGGTGAAGCGCCGGGCAAAGCTAAATCCCATAAGGTCACTACTGGTTGTCAGCAGCCGAGAAATCCATATCAAGCGAAGAAACGGCCCAGCCGATATGGTTGTCGGAGCGCACGAATTTGACGGTGTACTCCTGCTCGCCGCCCTTGGACAGCGATGCCTTCACCTTGGCGGTCGTCTCGGTCATGGACTGATCCATGCCCTCGACGGACACGGTGGCACCCTGCGGAATCGAGGAGATGATCATCGACTTAGCGTCCTCGGACAGGCTCGAGGCCAGGCAAGACTCGGCCTTTGCGGCGTCACCGTCGCCGGCAGCCTGGAACAGATCGGTAACGACAGACTCCTGAGACGGGAAGCCAAAGCCGCGCGTGTAGGCAAAGCCCAGACCGCCCGCGGCGATCAAAATGAGCAGAAGCAGCACGATGAAGACTTTAAGACCCGTGTGGCGATGGCGACGACGGACCTTGGCCTGCTTACGATCCTGACGGTCCTGCTGGACCATCTCGGACTCGGACAGCGTAAAGAAGCCGGTGTCCGAGGGATCGGGCATAAACTGACCGGTCGCGCCCGTAGGATCGAGCGGATCGACGGCAGGAGCGTCCATCGCGGGCGCCGGAGCCGTGGCCATAGCCGTCTGGGCAGACAGCGCAGCAAGCGAATCCTGCACGCGGGCAAGCTCATCGGCCTGCTCGGAGGTGAGCTGGTAGATGCCATCGGCAGTAGCGGCGTTAAAGGCGTCGAGTGCGTCGGAGGGACGGCCGGCGGCAGAAAGCGCCTGACCCATGCCGGCGTTGAGCGCACGCGTGTCGTCGCGGGGGCCGGCAAAGTCGATAGCCGTGCGGTAGGTCTCCACGGCATCCGCCGGACGGCCGAGCTTAATGAAGCAACGACCGAGCTCGCCGAGTGCGGCGGCAGGAGCCGGATTGGCGCCGTCGATGGCAGCCTGACGGAAGGCGGTTCCCGCGTTGGCATAGTCGCCCGATTGGAACAGCGCATTGCCCAGACCCAGATAGGCCTTGAACGGCGTGGCATAGGAAGCATCCTGCGTAGCAGCAGAGAACGCCTGAGCGGCCGTCGTGTAGTCGCCCACCGCGGCGAGCGCCTTGCCGCGGTTGGTGAGCAGCGCGCCGCGCTTGCCGTAGGTGCCGTCGTTGAGGGCGGCGGCATAGGCCTCGGCGGCCTCGGCATACATGCCCAGGTGCATCAAGGCGTTGCCACGAAGGTGGTCGGCCTCGCCCATAATCTCATCGGGAGTCTTTGCCGCCCCAAGCATCTGGGCTGCAGCGGAAAAATCACCCGCGCGGTAAGCGGCGCGGCCCTGTTGGATCAGCTGGCTATTCAAGGAAGTCCCCTTTACTCGTGAACGATCTCGACATGAACGATCTCGTCGCCGGCACGCAGCTGCGAAATCACATCGAGACCCTCGACCGTGGTACCAAAGACGGTGTAACCGGAATCGAGGTTATGCTGGGCACCCAGGCAGAAGTAGAACTGCGAACCCGCGGAATCGGGGTCCATGGAGCGCGCCATGGCAAGGGCGCCATCGACATGGCTGTTGCGCGGATTGGTGGCGAACTCGCCCTTGATGCAGTAGCCGGGGCCACCGGTACCGGGCATGCCGTCGGGGCCCTCAAGACCGGCGGCGACGTCGGCGCCGGACATGTCGCGGGTATTGGGGTCCCCGCCCTGGATAACAAAACCGGGCACATAGCGATGGAACTTAAGGCCATCATAGAAGCCCATCGTGGAAAGCTCGCAGAAGTTCGCGACATGAATGGGAGCGCCCTCGCCGTCAAACTTGACCTTGATGGTACCCTTCGACGTCTCGATTACGGCGCACTCGTCGCCGACAAGCTGATACCCGGGCGTGTAGAGCTCTTTCTTAAAACCAAACATGTGGTTCCTTCCTCGTGCGTTTAAAGCATATTTATACGAATTGTAGCAATAAGCACGGGCTTACATCAATTGCGCACGTAGGTTATGCCGACTATGGCGAACTATTTTTAGGAACGCTGCTGCGGCTTCCAGGAACCCACATTGGCGTCGTACTGGTTCAGCGCGCTGTTGCCACCCTGCGCGATGGGCGCCAGGATCTCGCTTTGGTGGGAACTCATCGACTCGCCATCGGGAATGGCCAGCGAGATATCCCAGCTCTGGCAGATCACGTCAACGCGCTCATACATCCACTCGGCAAGCTGCTTTAAGTGGGCGATGTCGTCCGCATAGACCGTATCGTCCTGATACTTAAGATTGTTGAGCTCATCTTGCGTCTTTTTAATCTGGTCACGCAGGGCGTAGGCACTCTGCGACAGCTCCTGACGGGTGGACAGCGGCGTTCGGAGATAGCCGTTGTTAAAGGAATCGATGACCTCGCCAATCTGGTCCTCGTCAGCATAGGACACGATGGTCTGATACAGACCGTCCAGCCTGGTATAGAGCTGATCATCGGTGAGCACGGTTTCTTCCTGGACCACCTCCGCAGAATCGTCCTGCTTGGCATCGTCCTCAGTGGCCTCGCCCTTTTGGCGCGTGGGGAAGGTGGTCTGTGCAGCTTGGCCAAACTGGTCGTAGAAGCCGGGCATAACACCCATGGGATCGGTCGTCACGAACCAATAGGCACCGCCGCAAACGACGGCAAGGACCGCGATGATAATGAGCGGCTTGGGAATATGACGCTTGTGCTTGTGATAGGCGTCCTCGTCGGGGTGCACCTTGCGCTTGGGTTTTTGAGCATCGTCATGCAGGGAAACGGGCATGGGAATATCGACCTTGGGAATACCGAAATCCTTATCGAAAGCCGGCAGCACGCAGGTCTCATTGGGGTCGGCGGCGTCCGAAAGCACCGCAGCGGCAGAGGCCGGCGCATGCGGCACCTCGGTGTCGATCTGCTCTTGCGTTAGGCGCGGAAAGCCCGCCGTGCGGCCCGCTGCCAGGTCGGATGCGGCCGCGTCCTCGGAGAGGATACCCGGAGCAGGGCGTCCGCATTTGGGGCACGTACGATCATGCGGAGAAAGACGGGCACCGCAGCCCTCACAGAACACGAACTCGGTGTGCTCGGGACCATCGCCCGGACCCACATAGGCGTTGCAGTAGGGGCAGAACGAGGCGCCGTCCTCGATAGTCTTAAGGCAATGCGGGCAGATCACGGCATCCTCTTTTCGAAGCAATTCAAACAATCGAGGTTAGAGCATAACATCGCCACGGCCCCACAGGAGCAAGGCACCAATTCAACATCGCCAGGGTGCGTAGTTACTTCTTCTTTTTGCTCGGCATCGAGACTTTGATGCCTTGGGCGGACTTGGTTACGCGAGAGCGCTTGGCTCCGCTACCCTTCTTTTTCTTGGGCTGGGCCTGGGCCACGCCCTCGAGTGCGCGGGCCTCGGCCTCACGAACGGTGCGAGATTCGCGGCGCTGCGCCATGTCGGCGGCGACGCGCTTGGCAAAACGCTCCGCCGTCGAACCCGTCGAGCTCACCTTGCCGCCACCGCGACCCAGGCGGACGCGCACACCGCGGCCAAAACCAGTTGCGGCATGACGACGACGCGGCTTGAGCGAATCCATCATCGTGGCGAGCTTAAAGAACACCGAGCAGGTAATGACCACGATGACAGCCAAGATAACCATCTGGCCCATCGACAGGTTGGCAATAGACAGCAGCTTCGGGAATCCGATAACGCCCACCAGGATGCCGGCAACTACAAACACAAAGAGCACCACACGTAGGGGCGTGAGAGGCTGCGAGATGCGCCAGATCAGGCTGACGCTCGCCGCGCACGACGTAAGCAGGCACATCGTAGACAGCGTGAGCTGGCTAAAGCCAAACACGCGTGCCACAAAGATATCGAGCGCCGCAGCCATAATGACCGCAATCGACGCCGGCAGTGCCCGCTTGAGCACGTTCGTCAGGAACGACCCCTTCACGCGAGCATTGTTGGGCTCCAGGCCCAACACAAAGCCCGGCGCGCCGATGCAGAAGAAGTTGATGAGCGTCATCTGAATCGGCTCGAAAGGGTACGGCGGCAGCGCGATGCACAACGCCGCCAGGCCCATCGAGAACAGCGTCTTAGTCAGGAACAGCGAGGCCGAACGTTGCAGGTTGTTGATGGAGCGACGGCCCTCGGCCACCACGGCGGGCATCGAGGCAAAGTCGTTGTCGACGAGCACGATCTCGGCCACGTTACGCGCGGCATCGGAGCCGGCCGCCATGGCCACGGAGCAGTCGGCCTCCTTGAGCGCCAGCACGTCGTTGACGCCGTCGCCCGTCATGGCCACGGTGTGCTCGCGGCGCTTGAGCGCCTGCACGAGCTCGCGCTTCTGCTGCGGGGTCACACGACCAAAGACATGGTAGCGGTCCACTGCGGCATCGAGCTTGGCCGGCGTATCGAGCGTCGTGGCGTCCACATAAGCGTCCGCCCCCGGCACGCCCACCACGCGCGCGATCGACGACACCGTACGCGGGTCGTCGCCACTGATCACGTTGAGGGTCACGCCCTGCTCGTTAAAGTAGCCGATGGTCTCGGCCGCCGAGGTACGGATCTCGTCGCGTATGGTCACAAAGCCCACGGGCTCGGCCTCGCCCACCATATCGCCATCGGGCGTAAAGCCGTCCACGCGCGCCACCACGAGCACGCGGCAGGTATCGGCAAGCTCGGCGACACGGTTCTCGACCTGCGAAAACGCACGCTCCGAAAGCACAAACTGCGCAGCGCCCATCACATAGGAGCCCTGCGCAAACGAAGCGCCACTCCACTTTTTGGAGGACGAGAACGGAATGACCGACAGCGGCTCAGACACCTCGACCGGGCGATCGGCGTAATAGTTGAGCAGCGCCTGGCAGGTCTCGTTGGCATCGGCCGAAGTCGCACGCGCCACGTTAGCCAGCGCAAAATCGAGCACCGTGGTATCGACGGGGACGGCGGCGTCGCTCTCCCCCGCACCCATACCCTCGACCGGCAGCGGATACGTGCCCTCGACCTCCATGCGACCCGACGTGATGGTGCCCGTCTTGTCCAGGCACAGCACGTCGACGCGCGCGAGCGTCTCGATGCAGTAGAGCTGCTGCGCCAGCACCTTGCGGCGGGCCAGGCGCACCGTGGCGATGGCGAGCACCGACGAGGTCAGCAGCACCAGGCCTTGCGGGATCATGCCCAGCAGGGCGCCCACCGTGGACAGCAGCGCCGACGAGGGCACGCGGCCGGCCAGCAGCTCGGAGAAGCACCACGAAAGCGCGCTATCGCCCGGGGTTCCCGCGGCATCCCACAGCTCGCTCACACTCGAGGAAAACAACGCCAAACCGAGCGGGATCATGATGATGCTCGCAAACCGCACGATGGCGTTAAGCGCGTTCATGATCTCGGAATTGACCTTTTTGACGTACTTGGCCTCGTTATTAATTTTGGCTACGTAGTTGTCGGCGCCGACATGGATCACGCGGGCGCGCAGCAGGCCCGAGTCGATAAAGCTGCCGCTCATGAGCTCGGAACCGGGCTGTTTCTTAATAAGATCGCTCTCGCCCGTCAGCAGGCTCTCATTCACGAGCGCCTCGCCCGAAACCACCACGGCGTCAGCGGGGATCTGGTCGCCGCGCCCCAAGCGGATGATGTCATCGAGCACGATCTGGTCCAGGTCGAGCTCCACCTCGGCGCCGTCGCGCACCGCGATGGCCTTCTTGGAGGTCAGCAGTGTGAGCTTATCGACCATCTTCTTGGAACGCATGGATTGAATGACGCCAATAGCAGTATTGAGGAACACCACGAACAGGAACGTCAGATTCTTAAACGAACCGGTCAAAATGACCAGGAACGCCAAGATCACGTTGATCAAATTGAACAGCGCGCAGAGGTTCTCGATGATGAGCTCTTTGACCGACTTGGTCTTGAGCTCCATGTTGCGGTTGATCTTACCGGCGGCGATGCGCTCCTCGACCTCGGCGGTCGAGAGTCCGCGCTCGATATCCATTGCTGCCATACCACATCCCATCACGTCGCGTCGGTATAAGAAAAACCGCCCGGACCATGCGAGGTTCGGACGGCCTTACGTTCGATGGTGCCCCATGTTGGATTCGAACCAACGGCCTTCTGCTCCGGAGGCAGACGCTCTAATCCCCTGAGCTAATAGGGCCAACGTTTGGCATTATACCCAAGTGCACCACGGGCTATCAAAATAAAAGAAAAAGCTTTGCAATTCCGAGGAAGACGCGGCACAACGGCTCACTTTAGAAGGCAAAAGCGAATCAGATAGTATAAACTCTCATGCACCATATATACACGGCTCGCGATGCGGGCCGTTTTTGCAAGGGTTATCCATCGAGGTGAGAGGCACACCATGATTGCAATTTTAAAGCAGAGCGCCAGCGACGAGGCCGTCAGCCATATCGTCAGCTGGATTGAGAAAAAGGGCCTGAAGACCGACGTCTCGCGCGGCGAGAATGAGACGATCATCGGCCTGGTGGGCGATACGACCAAGATCGACCCGTTCCTGCTCGAGTCCATGGACGTCGTCGAGCGCGTGCAGCGCGTCTCCGAGCCGTTCAAGCGCGCCAATCGCAAGTTCCACCCCGAGGACTCCGTCATCGACTGCGGCCACGGCGTCAAGATCGGCGGCGATCAGTTCCAAGTCATTGCCGGCCCGTGCTCCGTCGAGGGCGAGAACCTCATCCGCATCGCCCGCCGCGTGAAGGCCGCCGGTGCCACGATGCTGCGCGGCGGTGCCTACAAGCCCCGCACTTCCCCGTACGCCTACCAGGGCATGGGCCCCGCCGGTCTGGACCTGCTGTGCGAGGCGTCTGCTGAGCTCGACATGCCGATCGTCACCGAGATCATGGACCCACGCGACGTGCAGGTCTTCCTGGACAAGAAGATCGACGTCATGCAGATCGGCGCCCGCAACGCCCAGAACTTCCCCCTGCTCAAAGAGGTCGGCAAGACCAAGACTCCGATCTTGCTTAAGCGCGGCATGTCCGGCACGATCGATGAGCTGCTCATGGCCGCCGAGTACATCATGAGCGAGGGCAACGACAACGTCATCCTGTGCGAGCGCGGCATCCGCACCTTCGAGACCCGTACTCGCAACACATTCGACCTCAACGCCGTGCCGGTGCTGCACCACCTGTCGCACCTGCCCGTCGTCGCCGACCCCAGCCACGCCACCGGCTACACCCGCTACGTTGAGCCCATGGCGCTCGCCGCGACCGCCTGCGGTGCCAACGGCCTGGAGATCGAGGTCCACGACGAGCCCAGCCGCGCATGGTCCGACGGCGCTCAGGCCCTCACCCCCGATCAGTTCGACGACACCATGCGTCGCATCCGAGCCATCCGCGAGGTTGTCTGCCAAGAGACCATGGAGTAGCCCATGGGTACAGTGAGAAACGCGCGCGTTAACCAGGGCGGCCCCAAGTGCGCCGGCATCGTCGGCCTTGGCCTCATCGGCGGCAGCTTTGCCCGCGGCTATGCGCAGGCGGGCGTTCGCGTGCTGGCCTGGGATCCCGATGACGATGTCATGACCGCCGCCAGCATGGGCACCGTCGCCGGAGAGCTCAACGACAAGACACTCGGCGAATGCGACATCATCGTCCTGGCTTGCTACCCCGAAGCCTGCATCGAATGGCTCGAGGCACACGCCCAGGCACTCGCCGACGCCACCGATACCGAGGCCATCATGGGCCCCGTGGTAATTGACACGGTGGGCGTCAAGGGTATCGTGTGCGAGCGCGCCTTTGAGCTTGCCCGCGAGCACGGCTTTTACTTTGTGGGCGCGCACCCCATGGCGGGCACGCAGTACTCGGGCTATGCACACTCCCGCGCCGACCTGTTCCAGGGCGCCCCGCTGGTGCTCGTACCGCCCGCGGTGGACGATGCGCTCAAGCTGGAGCTTTTGGGCCAGGTGCGCGAGATGGTGCGCCCCTTGGGCTTTGGCAAGTTCAGCGTGACCAGCGCCGCCGAGCACGACCGTGTCATCGCCTTCACGAGCCAGCTTGCGCACGTGGTATCCAACGCCTACGTCAAAAGCCCCACTGCCCAGGTCCACCACGGCTTTTCGGCCGGCAGCTACCGCGATCTCACCCGCGTGGCGCACCTCAACCCCCAGATGTGGTCCGAGCTCATGATCGACGACGCCGACGCGCTCGCCTTCGAGATCGACCATCTGATCGAATCGCTTGGCGCCTACAGCCGCGCGCTCAAGGACCGCGACCAGCGCTATCTGGAGAATCTCCTTGCCGAGGGCGACCGCATTAAGCGCGCACTCGACGACGAGGCCTCCCACTAGACAACCCATCACGCCAGGTCGAAAGGACCGAAGCTTATGGCGATTACCATCGATATCGACACTGCACGCCCCTACCAGGTGCATGTTGGCACGTTTTTGCTGGAGCAGGCGGGGCCGCTCGTGCGCGCCACCGCCGGCGGCACCAAGGCCGTCATCGTGACGGACACCAACGTGGGCCCGCTCTACCAGATGCCCGTTAAGCAGAGCCTGGAGGCGTCAGGCTACGAGGTGAGCATCTGCACCTTCGAGGCCGGCGAGGCCCATAAGCGCGCCGAGACCTACGTTGCCATTTTGGAGTTTGTGGCCGAGCACGAGCTTTCGCGCTCCGACGTGATCGTGGCACTCGGCGGCGGCGTCGTGGGCGACGTGGCGGGCTTTGTAGCCGCCACCTACATGCGCGGCTGCAAGTTTGTGCAGATCCCCACGAGCCTGCTCGCCATGGTGGATTCGTCGGTGGGAGGCAAGACCGCCATAGACCTGGCTGCCGGCAAGAACTTGGCCGGCGCCTTTTGGCAGCCGAGCGTGGTTATCGCCGACGTGGGGTGTCTGGCCACCCTCACGCCCGAGCAGTTCGCCGACGGCTGCGGCGAGGTCGTCAAGCACGCCGTGATCGCCGACCCGGAGCTTTTCGCCGAGCTGGAGAAGACCCCGCTCACGCTGGAGCTGCTCAACCGCGATGTGGCCCGCGTAGCGCTCATCATCGCCCGCAATATCGACATCAAGCGCGCCGTGGTCGTCGCCGACGAGCGCGAAACCAACCAGCGCAAGCTCCTCAACTTTGGACACAGCGCCGGACACGCCGTCGAGGCCTGCGAGCACTTTGAGCTCGGACACGGCAACTGCGTGTCGATCGGCATGGGCATCATCACGCGCGCCGCGGCCCTGCACGGCGTCTGCGATGCTGCACTGCCCGATCGTATTGAGGAACTCTGCGCCCGCCATGGCCTCAAGACCCGCTGCGACCTAGATGCCGATACCGTCTTTGCCGAGGCGCTCCACGACAAGAAGCGCGCGGGCGACACTATCGATCTGGTGATTCCGCACGGCATTGGCCGCTGCAGCATCGACCGCACGCCGCTTTCCACTTTCCACGAACTCATTGCCGAGGGCCTCGGCCAGAAGGGAGACGCATCCGCATGCTAGCCCGCATCACCCCGTCCCCGCTTAAGGGCACCGTTCCCGCCATCGCGTCCAAGTCGATGGCGCATCGCCTCATCATCTGCGCCGCGCTTGCCAACGGCGAGACGCACGTCACCTGCAACACCACCTGCGCCGACATCGAGGCCACGGTGCGCTGCCTTACGGCACTGGGTGCTCGCATCGAGACCGTCGAGGACGGCTTCCAGGTCCACCCCACCATGAAGAGTGTTGAGTTTGGCCTGCTCAAGGCCCTTGCCGGCGGCACGCTTGACTGCGGTGAAAGTGGCTCCACGCTGCGCTTTATGCTGCCTGTCGCCTGCGCGCTGGGTGCAGAAGCAACTTTTGTGGGTCAGGGGCGCTTGGGCGCCCGCCCGCTCTCCCCGCTCTCGGACGAGATCATCGCCGCCGGCTGCGACCTACAGGGTCTGGGCGGTTTTCCGCTCAAGACGAGCGGCCGCATGCGCCCGGGCACCTTTGTGCTTCCGGGCAACGTGAGCTCGCAGTACATCTCGGGCCTGCTGCTGGCAGCCCCGCTGCTGGCCCAGCCCTCCTGCGTGCAGGTAACCGGCCTCATCGAGAGCCGCCCCTACATCAACCTGACGATCCAGGCCATGAAGGCCTTTGGCGTCGAGGTCAACGTCGAGCGTATTCCGGCCAAGGACGGCCAGCCCGAGGTCACGAACTTCCGCGTGAGCAGCGGCTCGTACCGCACGCCCGGCAGCGTTGCTGTCGAGGGCGACTGGTCCAACGCCGCCTTTTGGCTGTGCGCCGGCGCTATCGGCGCCGACCCCATCACCGTGGAGGGCGTATCCCTGAGCTCCGCGCAGGGCGACCGAAACGTGCTCGCCGCGCTTTCGCGCTTTGGCGCCCGCATCGTGCGCTCCACCAACGCCGCCACCGTGCAGTCCGACAAGCTCGCCGGCTTTGAGATGAGCGCCCACGACATTCCTGACCTGGTGCCCGTCATCTCGGCCGTAGCCTCGCTGGCGCAGGGCCGCACCTTTATCCGCGATTGCGCCCGTCTGCGCATCAAGGAATCCGACCGCCTGGTCACGACCACCCGCGAGCTCACCGCGCTGGGCGCGCAGGTGCGCATTGCCGGCGATGACCTCATCATCAAGGGTGTCGATGCCTTCACCGGCGGCGAAGTCGATTCGCACAACGACCATCGCATCGCCATGATGGCCGCTATCGCCGCGAGCCGCGCCACCGGCGAGGTCGTGATCCACGGCGCCGAGGCCGTCAACAAGTCCTATCCCGATTTCTTCGACCACTACCGCCTGCTGGGCGGCAAGGTCACACTCGAGGAGGAATAGCATGTCCTCGACCTTTGGCAACGTCTTACACTTAAGCATCTTCGGCCAGTCGCACTCCTCCGCCATCGGCTGCTCCCTCGATGGCATTCCGGCGGGCATCGCTGTTGACCAGGAGCGGCTGCAGGCCTTCCTTGACCGTCGTGCCCCCGGTCGCGACGAGACCGCGACCAAACGCCGCGAGGCCGACGCCGCCCGCATCATCGCCGGTGTGGTCGATGGACATACCACCGGCGCGCCCATCGCCGCGATTATCGAGAACACCAACACGCGCTCCAAGGATTACTCCGAGCTGCGCCGCAAGCCCCGTCCCGGACATGCGGACTTCCCTGCGCGCGTGAAGTATCACAACATGCACGATGTCGCCGGCGGCGGACACTTCTCCGGCCGCCTAACGGCACCCCTGTGCATCGCCGGCGGCATTGCGCTGCAGGCACTCGAGGCCCGCGGCATTAAAGTGATGGCGCATGTGGCGCAGATCGGCGGCATCTCCGACCTGCCGATGGACGACATAGTCTATCGCGAGGCCGACCGCAAGGCGATCCTTACGAACGATCTGCCGTGCATTGACGCCGCCGCAGCCGGCCGCATGCGCGAGGAGATCCTAGCCGCGCGCGACGAGCTTGACAGCATCGGCGGCATCGTGGAGTGCGGCATCTACGGACTTCCCGCGGGCATCGGCGACCCCATGTTCGACGGCATCGAGAACCGCATCGCGCAAATCGCGTTTGGCATTCCCGCAGTAAAGGGCGTGGAGTTTGGCATGGGCTTTGCCGTGGCCGCCATGCGCGGCAGCGAGAACAATGATCCGTATCGCATCGATGCCGAGACCGGCGAGATCGAGGTCGAGTCCAACAACGCCGGCGGCATCCTGGGCGGTATTTCGACCGGCGCGCCCGTCATGTGGCGCATGGCCGTAAAGCCGACGCCCTCCATTGGCCGCGAGCAGCAGACGGTGGACATGGACGCTATGGAAAATGCCGAGCTCTCGGTCCACGGCCGCCACGATCCCTGCATCGTCCCCAGAGCTGTCCCCGTAGCCGAGGCAGCCGCCGCCCTTGCCATCTGGGACGCCCTCCTCGAAGACGCCGCCCAGCGCTAACTACCCACCCCTCAACATCCCCCGACACGTGAAAGGGGTCTCCATGGACCTTGCTGACATCCGCCAGGCCATCGATGGCATCGACACCACGCTCCTCAACAGCTTTGTCGAACGCATGGACATTGCCACCGAGGTCGCCAAGTCAAAAATCGAGATGGGCAAGGCCGTCTTCGACCCCGTCCGTGAGCGCTCCAAGCTCAACAACCTCGCCAGCCGCGCGCCCGAGCGCTACGAGGCGCAGACCATCACCCTGTTCCGTCTCCTCATGAGCATGAGCAAGGCCGAGCAGCAGCGCTACATCAACGAGCTCAAGGGCATCACCGTCTCGCAAAAGGCCCACGCCACGGCTACAGCCTCCGACACGCCCTTCCCTCAAACGGCCACCGTCGCCTGCCAGGGCGTCGAGGGCGCTTACAGCCAAATCGCCGCGTGCAAGCTCTTCGACGTGCCCGACATCGCGTTTTTCGAGACCTTCGAGGGCGTCATGCGCGCCGTACGTGACGGCTTCTGCGAGTTTGGCGTGCTGCCCATCGAAAACTCCACCGCGGGTTCCGTCAACGCCGTCTACGACCTGCTCGCACAGTTCGATTTCCATATCGTGCGCTCGCTGCGCCTCAAGATCGACCATAACCTGCTCGTCAAACCCGGCACCAAGCTCGCAGACGTGCGTGAGGTCTACAGCCACGGCCAAGCCATTGCCCAGTGCGCCGGCTTTATCGAAGCCCACGACCTGCACGCCACCAAGTACCCCAACACGGCCATGTCGGCCGAGATGGTCGCTAACTCCGACCGCACCGACGTTGCCGCCATCGCCTCGCGCAGCTGTGCCGCACTGTATGGCCTGGAGATACTGGAATCCAACATCCAGGACTCGGACAACAACTACACGCGCTTTGTCGTCATCAGCCGCGAGCCGCGCGTCTACCCCGGTGCCAACCGCACCTCGCTCATGATCACCACGACCAACGAGCCGGGCGCCCTCTACCGGGTGCTCGAGCGCTTCTACGCCCTCAACATCAACCTCATCAAGCTCGAGAGCCGCCCCATCCCCGGCCGCGACTTTGAGTTTATGTTCTACTTTGACCTGGACTGCCCCTTTGGCAGCAGGGCCCTCGACGACCTGCTCGATTCCATCGACGACGTGTGCGAGAGCTTTACCTACTTTGGCAGCTACACGGAGGTGCTCTAGATGACCGATGTCGCCGCAACCCGCCCCTACGGCGTGCTGGGCCGCGTGCTGGGCCACAGCTACACGCCGACCATCTACAAGGAGCTCGCGGGGCTCGAATACGTGCGTTTTGAGCGCGAGCCCGAGGACCTCCAGGCCTTTATGACGGGCGACGAATGGGAGGGCACCAACGTGACCATCCCCTACAAGCGCGCCGTCATGGAGTATCTGGACGAGCTGAGTCCGCTCGCCGAGCGCATGGGCAACGTCAACACCATCACACGCCTGCCTGACGGTTGTTTGCGCGGCGACAACACCGACTACTTTGGTTTTCAGTGTCTGGTCGAGGAGTTGGGCGTAGAGGTTGCCGGCAAGAAGGTCCTCGTGCTCGGAGCCACCGGCGGTGCGGGTACTACGGCCAGTATGGTGCTCGGCGATCTGGGCGCCACCGTCGTGCCCGTGGGCCGCACGAGCCAGGTCAACTACGACAATATCTCGCAGCAGTCCGACGCTGCCCTGCTCGTCAACTGCACGCCCGCCGGCATGTTCCCCCACTGTCCCGACGCCCCCTGCACACTCGAGGGGCTCAATGCGCTCGAGGGCGTTATCGACATTGTCTACAACCCCGCTCGCACGGGACTCATGCTCGAGGCCGAGCGCCGCGACATCCCCTGCATCGGCGGTCTGCTCATGCTCGTGGCCCAGGCGGCGCAAGCCGTTGAGCGCTACACCGGCCAGGTCACTCCGCGCGAGCGCATTCTGGACGTAACGGAGCGCCTGTCACGCCGCGAACAGAACATCGCGCTGATCGGCATGCCGGGCTCGGGCAAGACCCGTGTGGGCGAGCAGATTGCCCTGCTCACGGGGCGAGAGCACATCGATCTGGATCGCGCCCTCGAGGAGCGCCTGGGCATGCCCTGCGCCGACTTTATCGTCGAGCGCGGCGAGGCGGCGTTCCGCGAACAGGAGACGGCGGCGCTGGCCGACATCTCCAAGCGCAGCGGCCTGGTGCTTTCCACCGGCGGCGGCGTGGTCACGCGCGACGAGAACTACCCGCTGCTGCACCAGAACAGCCAGATTGTGATGCTCAATCGCAAGCTCGACGAGCTCGCCCACAAGGACCGCCCCATCACGGCGCGCGATGGCATCGACAAGCTCGCCGAGCAGCGCATGCCGCGCTACCGCTCCTGGGCCGACTACATCATCGACTCACGCGACTGCGCCGCCAACACCGCCCAAGCCCTCCTCGACACCCTCCCACCCGCTCTCTAACCAAAACAACCACAAAGGGGACAGGCGCCTTTGTGGTGGTTTTCCAATCGCAAAGGAAGCAACCATGAAAGCACTCGTCATCAACGGCCCCAACCTCAACATGCTCGGCATTCGCGAGCCGGGCATCTATGGCAGCGACAACTACGACCGCTTAGTGCAGATCTGCCAGGAGGCAGGTGCCGCACAGGGCTTCGACGAGATCGAGGTCTTCCAGTCCAACCACGAGGGCAGCATCGTCGACAAGATCCAGGAGGCCTACGGCAAGGTCGACGGCATCGTCATCAACCCGGCCGCTTATACGCATACGAGCGTGGCGATCCTCGATGCCCTCAAGGCCGTCGCCATCCCGGCTGTGGAGGTCCACATCAGCGCCGTAGAGACACGCGAGGACTTCCGCCAGGTGAGCTATGCACGCCTGGCCTGCTTCGCCACCATCACCGGCGAAGGCCTCCAAGGCTACGCCCACGCGTTGGAGCTGCTGAGGGAGCGTATCGAAAAGTAAAATGCCAACCCCAACAAACAGCAGCGGCTTGCTCGCGCTCGGCTCCAGCAGCACACAAGATGAAAAAAGCCCAGACCACCAAGCGGTCCGGGCTTAATAAACGATGGTGCTCCATGGCGGATTCGAACCGTCGACCTTGGGATTAGAAGTCCCCTGCTCTATCCAACTGAGCTAATGGAGCAAATAACCGCACGCCCAAGCAAGCGTAAGCCTGTCAGGCGCAAGTAATTATAACCTAGTTGAACTGCTCGCGGTACGCCTTGCAGACCTCATCGACCGGGCCGTCCATGCGAAGGTCACCCTTCTCAATCCAAACGGCACGCTGGCAGATGCGCTCAACCTGCTCCATGGAGTGCGAAACGAACAGAACCGTCACGTCGCCGCTCTGGATAAAGTGCTGGATGCGGGCCTCGCACTTCTGCTGGAAGAACACGTCACCGACGGACAGCGTCTCGTCAACGATCAGAATATCGGGCTCGGTAATCGTCGCGATTGCAAAGGCGATACGCGCCACCATGCCCGAGGAGAAGTTCTTAAGCGGCATATCGACAAAGTTCTGCAGCTCAGCGAACTGGATAATGCCGTCAAAGTTGGCGTCGATGAACTCCTTGGTATAGCCGAGCAGGGCGCCGTTCAGATAGATGTTCTCGCGGGCGGTCAGCTCGGGGTCAAAGCCGGCGCCAAGCTCAATCAGCGGCGCGATGTTACCGTGCACCTTAACGCTGCCCTCGCTAGGCTCAAGCACGCCAGCGATAATCTTGAGCATCGTAGACTTGCCGGAACCATTGGTGCCGACCAGACCCACGACCTCGCCGCGATGAATATCAAACGAGATGTGCTTAAGCGCCCTAAACTCCTCAAAGAACAGCTCGTGCTTGGCAAGCTTAATGAAGTACTCCTTGAGGTTGGTCAGCGACTCGGACGCCATGTTAAAGATCATGGTGACGTCGTCGACCTCGACAGCCAGAGGCTGCTCGCTGTAATCAACAACAGATTCAGTCATCACAGCACTCCTTAGATGTAGAGGATGAACTTGCGCTCGGACTTATGGAACACGGTATAGCCAATAACAAGCGCAAGAACCGCCCAAGCAGCGCACATACCAGACGTCATAAGCGAGGGCGTAGTTTGGAACAGAAAGATATCGCGCATAAACTGCAGGTAGTTGTACATGGGGTTCGCATACATCAAGATACGCACGAGATGCGGCATTTGCGCAATATAGTCAGTCGTCCAGAAGATGGGCGTAATATAAGTCCACGCCGTAATGACTACGCTCCACAGATGCATAACGTCGCGGAAAAAGACCGTAAGGGCAGAGAGCATCATGCCCAGGCCCATGCAGAAGCACATAAGCAGCAGCAGGCAAACCGGCAGCAGAATCAGGTGCCAAGAAGGCATAACGCGGAACCACAGCATGACGATGGCGACGGCGACCAGCGAGAAGGCAAAGTTCACCAGCGAGAAAAGCACTTTCTGCACCGGGAAGACCCAGCGGTGCACCTTAACCTTCTTGAGCAGAGGGGCAGCACCCACGATCGACGTTAGGGCCTGGTTCGTGGACTCGGACATGACGGCAAAGGTAACGTTACCCACGATCAAGTACAGCGGGTACATCTCGGGCGTCATTGATCCATTGCGGCCCTGGCCAAAAATCGTCGAGAACACGATGGCCATGACGATCATCATCAGCAGCGGGTTGAGAACCGACCATGCGACGCCCAGAACGCTACGGCGATACTTGATCTTAAAATCCTTGGTAACCAGCTGACGAAGGATAAACGCGTCCTTCTCAAATTCGTTCTTAGCAAACGTCGCAGGCAGACTGCGAGTTTCTTGTTGCTTTGTCTGATCCGACACGGATGCAACTCCTTTACTCGTAATCGTTGACAAACGAACAGTATAGACCCGACGGCCATGCAAACGATTCGCGCAACAAAACTGGAGAACTAACCCACATCTTAGGATGCCAAGCCCAAACGGCTATACTTTCAAGAATTGAATGTATAAGGAGCATTGAGTGAATTCTGAATCCATCGCCGTCATCATCCCCTGCTACAACGAAGCCCTCACGATCGGCAAAGTCATCGACGACTTTCACCGCGAGCTTCCGCAAGCGACGGTCTATGTCTATGACAACAACTCGTCGGACGATACCTCACGCATCGCCACCGAGCACGGCGCCACGGTCCGCTTTGAGCCCCGTCAGGGAAAGGGCAACGTGTGCCGCCAGATGTTTCGCGATATCGACGCCGATTGCTACCTGATGGTCGACGGCGACGACACCTACCCCGCCGAGGCGGCCAAGGCCCTCTGCGAGCCTATCCTCAACGGCGCGGCCGATATGACCGTAGGCGACCGCCTTTCCAACGGCACCTACGCCGAGGAAAACAAGCGTGCTTTCCACGGCTTTGGCAACAATCTGGTCCGCGCCATGATCAAGTGGATCTATGGCTACAGCTTCGATGATGTCATGACCGGCTACCGCGCCATGAGCCGCCCGTTCGTTAAAACCTTCCCTGTGCTTTCCGAGGGCTTCCAGATCGAAACCGAGCTCTCGATCCACGCCGTCGACCACCGCTGGCGCATCAAAGATGTGCCCATCGAGTACCGCGACCGTCCGGAAGGCTCCGAGTCCAAGCTCAATACCGTGAGCGACGGCATTAAAGTCGTCACGATGATCGGCACGCTGTTCAAGGACTACCGCCCGCTGAAGTTCTTCAGCCTCGTCGCGCTTCTGTTTGCGGTGATCGGCCTCGCCCTGGGCATGCCCATCGTTGTCGAGTATTTCCAGACCGGCCTCGTTCCGCGCTTCCCCACCGCCATGCTCGCCGCGTCGTTTATGTTCCTGTGCGGCCTGAGCCTTGCAACCGGATTCATCCTGGATTCTGTAGCAAAGGTCGAAAAAAAGCAGTGGGAGGTCAACGTATATAGCAAGTACGCCTACGACGACCAGCCCGGCCACCCTACTTCCAAGCCAAGCGAGAGGTAAACCACCATGCCGCTCATCTCCATCGTCGTACCGAGTTACAACGAGCAGGAATCACTTCCGATCTTTCTCAAAGAGCTCGATGGCGTCGTTCGCATCATGACCCGGCAAGACCCCGGCATCTCCTTTGAAGCCGTCCTCATCGACGATGGCTCGGCAGACAAAACGCTCGCCGTCATGAAGGCGGAAGCCGCGGCGGCGCATCCATACGCCATCCGCTGGCACTCTTTCTCGCGCAACTTTGGCAAGGAGGCGGCACTACTCGCCGGACTCCAACACGCAAGGGGCGACTATGTCGCCACCATGGATGCCGACATGCAGGACCCGCCCTCGCTCCTGCCGCAGATGTACGAGATCTTGCAGACCGAAGACTACGACAACGTCGCAACGCGCAGGACCACCCGCAAAGGCGAACCTCCCATCAGGTCGTTCTGTGCCCGTATGTTCTACAAGATCATCAACCGCATTTCCAAGGCCGACATCGTCGACGGAGCACGCGATTTTAGGCTCATGAAGCGGCCTATGGTCAACGCCATCATCTCCATGGGCGAATACAACCGATTCTCCAAGGGCATTTACGGCTGGGTCGGCTTCAAGACCAAATGGCTCCCCTACGTAAACGTCAACCGCGTGGCCGGCGAGACCAAATGGAGCTTTTGGTCGCTGCTCCTTTATTCCATCGACGGTATCGTCGCGTTTTCCACGGCACCGCTCTCCCTCGCCGCCCTCACGGGTATCGTCTTCTGCCTCATCGCTATTCTGGGATTCGTCGTCATCCTAGTAAAGACGCTTGTCTGGGGCGACCCCGTCGGCGGATGGCCGTCGCTCGCCTGCCTCATAACGCTGTTTGGCGGCATGCAGCTTCTGTGCCTGGGAATCATAGGTGAATACTTGGCAAAAGCCTACTTGGAAACCAAGCGACGTCCCATCTATATCATTCGAGAATCCAACGAGGAATCTGATGACACGGCCCAATAACAGCACGCTCAAGAATGTGGCGTTCTACGCCGCCTGCTTCGCATTTTCCGTCGCACTCTTTGTCGCACTTGCAGTGGCAGGGCATGTCTACCCCTTTGGCGACAACTCGTTTCTCACCAACGATCTCAAATACCAATACATCGACTTCTTTGCTTGGTTCCGGCGCGTCCTTTTAGGCGAGGCAAGCCTTCGCTATTCCTTCTCGCAGGGACTCGGCATGAACACATGGGGGCTCTATAGCTACTACCTCGCCAGCCCCTTCAACCTGCTCTGCGCGCTGTTTCCCGCAGACAAGCTAACGCTCTTCGTGTTTGTTATCTCCGCGCTCAAACTGGGCTGCATCCACATCAGCAGCGCTCGGTATGTGCAAAAGCGCTTTGACCTACCCAAGCCCGCAGCATTCCTGCTTTCCCTCTCGTTCACGTTTTGCAGCTGGACCATCAGCAACCTACGCAACCCGCTCTGGATCGATTGCCTCATCCTGCTGCCCATCTGCGCCTACGGATGCTACGAGCTCATCCGCAAGCAGCGCATGATCCGCCTCGTCATCGCAACGGCGCTCAATGTCATGTTCTGCTGGTATACGGCCTACATCAGCATCCTGTTCCTCTGCATCTTCGTATTGGTCGAATTTGTCGATTATGTTGCAGAAGAAGGTTTTAGCTGGAAGCTCATGCTCGATCGGGCCCTGCGATTCGCCGGGGCTATCGCGCTCGGACTGCTTCTGTCCGCCTGGACCTTTTTGCCGACCATCCTTGCCATGTCCAAGGGCGGTCCCGTTCTAGCACTCGGCCCCCTACTTAAAACCAGCCTCAAGTCGCTCATCAGGGGCTTTCTTCCCTGCATGTGGGTAAGCAACGAAAGCACACCGCAGTTCTATTGCGGCATCGTCATGATGCTGCTTGCGGTGAGCCTGCTGGTTAACCGCACGGTTTCGATCAAGACGCGCATCGCAACACTCGTCGTCACGATAATCCTGGTCGCAAGCTCCGTTTTGAGCCCGCTCGAGTACATCTGGTGCGGCATGCGCGTTCCCAACGGCTTCTACTCGCGCACGGCTTTTTTGCTGAGCTTCTTTGCGCTGTGGGCCGCAGGACACGCGCTGCAGGCGCTCAAAAACCAGCCCAAATTGCGTCAAGCCTATCGCCCCGTCGTCATCATGCCCCTCCTGGCACTAACCGCCATTGAGTTGTTTGCCAACGCCCATGTTATGTGGAACCAGCTGTACACAGGCTATTCCGAAAAAGCCAACAGCGCCTATGTCGCCACCGCAACCGACACTATCACGACCATTCAAGACCAGACTTCGGCGTCGTTCTATCGCATTGACCGCACAACCACACGCGTCGACAGCGCCGCCCTCAACGAAGGCCTGGCGCTTGGGTACAACCAGTTGTCTTCGTATTCGTCTGCCAACAACCCGCAGGCCATCGCACTGCTCAACTCCCTTGGATACAGCAGCGTCGGCGAATTCTCGACCCGTTATGCCGAGCCCATTCTTGCCGTTGATGCCCTGTTGGGAGTCAAGTACGCCATCGCCGAGCACGCGCCTTCGGGATACGCGGCAATGACTGAAATAGCCGATACAGCAAGTGCGGTGTACGAGAACCCCTATGCGCTCAGCGTTGGTGTCATGGCATCCAATGACATTCAAAACTGCACGTTGAAGGGCGAGAACCCCTTCGAAAAGCAAAACGACCTCTACAGCAAAATCCTGGGCCGCGAGGTAATGCTCTATACCAAAATCGAGGCCAAAAACACGGAGGATGACGAGAACTTAAGGCAGTGGAACGCCACCGTGCCGTCGGGTTCCATCGGGTATCTCTACATCAACAAAGATGCGACCGCCGGCAGTTATTGGCCCGTCACCCTTACTATCGACCAGCGAACGATCGGAAACGAGGCCTGGAGATTCGACAATAATATCCGCCAGATTGCGGATGCATCGGACTCCCCGAGCCAGCATACGGTGTCAATCGGAGTCGTAGAGGGCTATACAGACATGCCCCAAGACAATGAGCCGGTCTTTTACGCCCTCAATCTGGACGTTTTCGAGCAGATTATTAACGAGCTTAAGATGAGCGAATTTGTTCCGACGGTTTTTGAGGACGGAAGGATCGAAGGCGAGTATACCGCCAAGGATGACGGCAACCTACTGCTGAGCGTTCCGTACGATGAGGGCTGGAACGTAACGGTAAACGGAACCGCCACAGAACTAACGCCCGCCGCCGACAAGGGCTTGTCATCCTTGAACATGCAGAAAGGCGCGAACAGGATCGTGATGACCTACAAGACTCCGGGCGCCCTTGCGGGGCTTGCAGTGAGTCTGGCGACCGCCGCCGCCCTTGTTGCAGCGGGGCTATTCACCAGGCAAAAGAAAAGCCGCCGTTAAAGAACGGCGGCTTTTACTCTCGAAAAGTTAATAGCGGCTAGAGCGTCTTGAGGTACTCCCCCAGCTCTTCCTCCCAGTCGGGCATGTGGAACCCGACCGACTCGAGTTTGGACAGGTCGAGCGCGGAGTGGACCGGGCGCGGGGCGACGGGGCCGGCGGCATTCGCGTAGTAGTCGGCGGTCGACACCGGCACGACCTTGTCGCCATTGCCGTTGGCGGCCTCGAAGACGGCGCGGGCGATGTCCGCCCAGCTCCTCACGGCGCCGGAGCCGGTGCAGTCGTAGGTACCGTAGGGGGCGTGCGAGCCCAGCACGTGGAAGATGGCCTCGGCCATGTCGCGCGTGAAGGTCAGGCGTCCCAGCTGGTCGTCCACGACGGTGACCTTGTCCAGCTTGTCCTCGGGGTCGGCGACGCGGTCGGAGAGGCCCTTCATGGTCTTGACGAAGTTGTGGCCCTCGCCGATGACCCAGGAGCTGCGCATGACGTAGTGGCGCGGGCACCCCGCCACGGCGATGTCGCCGGCGGCCTTGGTCTGGCCGTAGACGGACAGCGGGGAGAACGGCTCGTCCTCCGTGTGGACCTCGGCCGTGCCGTCGAAGACGTAGTCGGAGGACACGTGGACGAGCGTGATCCCGTGCCCGGCGCAGGTGCGGGCGAGCAGGGCCGGCCCGGTCGCGTTGGCCTTCCAGGCGGTCACGCGGCCCTCGGGGGTCTCGGCCCTGTCGACTGCCGTGTAGGCGCCGCAGTTGATCACGGTGCCGTAGAGCGACCAGTCGTACTGCGCGTAGGCCGCCGGGTCGGACATGTCGAAGGTGTCGATGTCGCAGAAGTCGAAGTCCTTGGCGACGCCGCGCTCCTCCGCCAGCGCGCGCACCGCATGGCCCAGCTGGCCGTTGCAGCCGGTGACGAGGATGCGCTTCGGCGCCATCGGGACGACGTCCTTCAGCATCGGGTGGTTGAGGTCGGCCTCGGATACGGTGGCCTCGTCGAGGGGGATCGGCCACTGGATGTTGAGCTCCGGGTCGGCGAGGTTCACGAAGGTGTAGGTCCTCTTGAGCTCCAGCGACCAGTGGGCGTCCACCAGGTAGGTGTAGGCGGTGCCGTCCTCCAGCGCCTGGAAGGAGTTGCCCACGCCGCGCGGGACGTAGATGGCCTTGCTCGGGTCGAGCGTGCAGGTGAACACCTTGCCGTAGGTGGCGCTGCCCTCGCGAAGGTCCACCCAGGCGCCGAAGACCGAGCCGCGGGCCACGGAGATGAACTTGTCCCAGGGCTCGGCGTGGATGCCGCGCGTGACGCCGCGGCTGTCGTTGTAGGAGATGTTGTTCTGGACGACTCGGAGGTCCGGGATACCCAGGGCGGTCATCTTGGCGCGCTGCCAGTTCTCCTTGAACCAGCCGCGCGAGTCGCCGTGGACGGCGAGGTCGACGACCTTGAGGCCCCCGATGCCGGTCTCGGCGACGGAGAGGTCCTTCTCAAATGCGATGTCTGCCATGTGGGAAAAGCTCCTATCGAAGAGGTTGGATAACCGGGGGCGCCCGCGCGGGGACGCAGGATCATCCCCATGCCCTGCGGCCCCGCGCGGGCGCCCCGCGGCGCGGTACGCCGGGATGCGGTCTTACTGGCCCTGCGCCCTGTATCTGGCCTCGGTGGCCTCCTTGGCCGGGCGCCACCAGGACTCGTTGGCGACGTACCAGTCGATCGTCTGCTTGAGTCCCTCGGCGAAGTCGGTGTGGGCCGGCCTCCAGCCCAGCTCGCGCTGGAGCTTGGTGGGGTCGATGGCGTAGCGGCGGTCGTGGCCGGGGCGGTCGGCGACCCAGTCGAAGTCCTCGGGGTCGCGTCCCATCGCCTCCAGGATCATGCGCAGGACCGTGATGTTGTTCTTCTCGCCGTCGGCGCCGATGAGGTAGGTCTCCCCCATCTCGCCCTTCGTGAGGATGTCCCAGACGGCGCTGGAGTGGTCCTCGGTGTGGATCCAGTCGCGGACGTTCTCGCCCTTCCCGTAGAGCTTGGGGCGGACGCCGTCGATGATGTTCGTTATCTGCCTGGGGATGAACTTCTCCACGTGCTGGTAGGGGCCGTAGTTGTTGGAGCAGTTGGAGATCGTGGTGCGCAGGCCGTAGGTGCGGGTCCAGGCGCGGACCAGCATGTCAGAGGACGCCTTGGTGCTCGAGTACGGGCTGCTCGGGTGATACGGCGTCTCCTCGGTGAACTTCGCCGGGTCGTCGAGCGCCAGGTCGCCGTAGACCTCGTCGGTGGAGACGTGGTGGTAGCGGATGCCGTACTTGCGGACGGCCTCCAGCAGGCGGAAAGTGCCCTCCACGTTGGTGCGCAGGAACGGCTCGGGGTCGGCGATGGAGTTGTCGTTGTGGCTCTCTGCGGCGTAGTGCACGATGGCGTCGTGGCCCGGGACGATCCTGTCCAGCAGCTCCGCGTCGCAGATGTCGCCCACGACGAGCTCCACGCGGTCCGAGGGCAGCCCGGCGATGTTCTCGGGGTTGCCGGCGTAGGTCAGCTTGTCCAGGACGGTCACGTGGACGCCCGGGTGGTTGTTCACGACGTAGTGCACGAAGTTGCTGCCGATGAAGCCGCAACCGCCCGTGACGATGATGTTCTTGGGTTCAAAGATCTCAGACATGAAAATCCAATCTGAAGCATGTACAGCTTCTTTAGTATGCCGCAGGAAGTGACGACGCGACACTATTCAACAAAACTATCGGACATTTCGGCATGCGATAAGAGCCATGACCTTCGCAGAATTACTTCCCGTACAAAACGCCTCCGGAATGCAGTCTTTGTCGTACTGAAAAACCGAACCCGTAGTTTCTTCGCGTAAGTACTTATAGAAGAAGTCCTCCCAGCTTTTAAACTTCTCACTGTCTGCAAACGCTTCCGGGGCTTCCAGCACCGTCTTAGCATCAAGCCCAGAAATTACGTCGGAGCTCAGCAGAAGCCACTCGAACGACTCGGGAAGACAAACCGTTACTGCATCGCGGCGAATGTCCTGGAGCTTAAGGACACGGTCCGCATAGCACCCAAATGCTGCTCCGTCCGCAACAACAAACACGCGATCGTCGAGATGCCGATCCAACCACCCCAAAATCGCGCTGTTCGTCATAGCCGAAGCACAGGTAAGCTCACTGTCAGCGAAATGCCGTTCAAAGAATTGAAAACCAGACTTACTGTCCTCGCATAGAAGGATAGAAAAGTCCTGTTTTGGCGTCGACCGGGAAAGAGCGTAACGGTGATTGCCGCGATCTTGATAAACGGGTACGAAGGAGTGGTATTTTCCGCTCGTCTTAATCTTGTAAATCTCATCCACACTATACGGAAGATTGGGAAAGTCAGCCCTTGAGATCAGCACGAAGTAGTTCGAGGAATACAACACATGATGAGCGAATTCGTCGGAATGAATCTCTTTTAAGCCCTCGTCAACAAATACAATCGAATCATGAACGGATGAAAGCTGGTTTCTCCAGTCATAATCGGTCAGGGCAACGCAGGGACAATCGCATTGCAAGGAAACGCCAGACTGCTCGCCCATGCGCATATAGTCTGCGACCATATCGAACAGCGTCGTCTTGCCCGTGCCACTATCACCACGCACGATAGTGATATTCCGCTTAATAGTGAATGTATACTTAGTTCCCCTGCGGCGGGAAATCTTAACGAGATGCGAACCGTTCATAAGCAGCACCTACAGATACGGAATCGACTCATGAATCAGCTCGGCCATGTTATGGACAATGCGGCCGCTGTTCACGACTTTAATTTTGAAGTCCTCGCGTCCAAAATCCATCACATGGTAAAGATTCACAACAAGCTTGCGGTCTTTCGCCATGTCGAGAATCCACTTAGCGCAGTTATCGCCACAGGTCGAAGCATTATAAATATGCTTTCGATCGAACCTCATGAGCAGCAACGTTTTCACGCCACCAGAAAGCTGAAGTGGAGAGATGGACCCAAGCACGGGGCTTTCAATGACATTTTCGGAGACAACATCCGATCGATCGACATCTTTAATGATCGAAACCGCATAGGGGTTCGTGATCCAAGAAGACCGGTAAGAGTTTTTGAAATATGTCGCTGTGTTGTAAATCGCTTCTGGCATATCGCCAAAGTAGACGTTTAACACATCCACTCCCAATCATATTGTCTTTGCGGTCAACGTAATCATAACGAAAGGGGCCACCAGATAAACGGTGACCCCTAAAAGAAAGCAAGACAGCGCTAGTACTCGCGCGGGCTGTTGACGATCTCGCCGGCGGCGACCTTCTTCAGGTGCTGCCCGTAGACCGACTTGCCGTAGGCCTTCGCTGCCTCCTCCAGCTCGGCGGTCGTGATCCAGCCGTTCTCCCAGGCGATCTCCTCGGGCACGGACACGGGCAGGTCCTGGGAGTGCTCCACGGCGCGGACGAACTCCGCGGCCTCGTGCAGGCTCTCCATGGTGCCGGTGTCCAGCCACGCATAGCCTCGGCCCAGGGTGACGACCGACAGCGTCCCCTCCTCCAGGTACATCTGGTTGAGCGTGGTGATCTCAAGCTCGCCGCGGGCGGACGGCTCCACCCTATGTGCCTTGGCGGAGACATCGCCCGGGTAGAAGTACAGGCCGGTGACGGCGTAGGAGCTCTTGGGCTCCGCGGGCTTCTCCTCGATGGAGACGGCCCTGCCCCGCGCGTCGAACTC